>NZ_CP059973.1:5456925-5760088 GCF_009193295.2 Bacteroides luhongzhouii
TGCATAAATAAATAGTCTCCATAAATAATATGTGTATGTTGTTTCCAGTTGCAAAGGACGGGATTTGACGTTGCAGGGAGGTGTCATACATATTACAATTGTATTACAATCATCTTTCTTTTGTCTTGAAACAAAAGAAAGAAGCAAAGAAAAATTCAAGGCTGACTTTTTTCTCCTACTCGCTTCCTGCACTTCGCTAAAGGGCAGAAACTCGCTACGCTCAAACAATCTGCCCTTCTTGACGCTACGTTACGGGCACTCGCTTGACGGAGAAAAAAGTAGGCCGGAGAGAGCCCTGTCACATGCAAGTTTTTGCGGGATATATGTTACGATGGGGTTAGTGGAAGGGAGTGGTTGCGGTATGATTGCAATGATTTGTTGAGGGGGTGTCAAAGCAGTTTTTTTGAAAGATACCACTGCCAAATATTGGACTATATTTCTAAAGTTTTGTGTCTAATTTTTTTAGGGGCAGTTCAATGTGTGGCAGTGGTAAATCTTTCAATTTGGGCATTATGCACACCCTTAAGATTTTATGTTAGTTGTCATTTTTGTTTAGCCAGTCGTAGAAGGTGTACTGGGCTCGAACGGCAGGTGTGCCGGGTGTTCTTTTTTTGAATATGTTTTGCAGCTTATCATCCACCCAGCAGGCTTTTTGGTTGTCGGCGAGTTGGATGTCGAGCATTTCGATCAAGCTGTCACGCAGGTCGGGGGCAAGAATGGGGGTGATGGCTTCGATGCGGCGGTAGAGGTTACGACGCATCCAGTCAGGAGAGCCCATGAATACTTTTGGGGTACCGTCGTTACCGAAGTACCAGATGCGGGCATGTTCGAGGAAGCTGTCCACAATACGGGTGACACGAATATTACGACTGTATGACTGTCCGGGGATGAGACAACAGATGCCACGGACAATAAGGTCGATTTGTACACCGTGTTCGGAGGCTTCATAGAGGCGGTCTATCATGGTAGGGTCTTGGAGGGCGTTCATTTTTAGGATGATACGTCCTTGCTTGCCTTCGTCTGCGAGGGATATTTCGCGGTCGATCAGGCGGTTCAATTCGGGGATGAGGTTGAAACGGGCTACCAAAAGGGTGGTGAACTTCGGGTCTGCTTTCCCCTGCAGGGTACGGAAGAGGTTATAGAGGTCGGCCACTATTTCTTTGCGACAGGTGAAAAGACCGCAATCGGCGTAAAGGGTGGCGGTTTTTTCATTAAAGTTGCCGGTGCTGATGTAGGCGTAGCTGGGGATTTTCTCACCGTTTAATCCGCGACGACGGATCAGAGCTACTTTGGCGTGCACTTTCAAACCAGGGATGCTGTAGATTATCTTGATACCGGCGGCTTGCATCATTTCGGCGGTGGCAAGGTTGTTTTCTTCATCAAAGCGGGCTTTCAGTTCCACAAAGACGGTGACTTTCTTGCCGTTTTGGGCAGCGGCTATCAGGGTGTTGATGACGGCGGAGTTTTCCGCTACGCGGTATTGAGTTACCATGATTTCGCGGGTTTCCGGGTTGTGCACGGCTTCATATAGGAAGTGGATAAAGTGCTCGAAAGAGTGATAAGGGTAATATAATAATAGGTCCTTTTTGGCGACGTAATTGAAAATGGATTCTTTCTCATCGAGGACGGTCAGCTTCATCGGCTTCGGTTTTTCGAGGCTGTGAAGAGATTTGTTCGGGTTGGGAAGATGGCACAGATCTTCAAGATTCAGGTGCTTGTCGCCAGGAACAAGTTCGTCACGCTGAATGTGGAAGGCATCTACCAAAAAGTCCAGGAAGTCGTGGGGCATACCACGGTCATAGACGAAACGACAGACGTCACCGATCTTACGTTTCTTCACTTTCTTCTTAAGTTGAGCAACGAGGTCGGCACTGCTGCCGGTGTCGTCAATCAGTATGTCGGCGTCACGGGAAATTTTGATGCAGTAGCTGGAGTCAACGTCATAGCCGGGGAAAATCAGATTGAGGTTTGCCTTGATAATGTCTTCGGTAAACATCAGATAATGATTCTTCTCGCGAGACGGAAGTTCGATGAAACGGGGTACTTTGGCGTAGGGTTGCTTCATCACGAAGTAAAGAGGATGCCGGGATTCTGTTAGATTTGTATTTCCTTCTTTTCTTTCTCTTTCTTCACTTCCTTCTTTGTCTTCTTTCTTGGGATAAACTCGTATTGCCAGGTAAAGGCGGTTATCCCGCAGGAAGGAGACAATTTTATCTTTGGATACAGGCACAGGCTGCAGATAGGGAAAGATTTCCTCCCGGAAAAAGTCTTTGATAAACTGTTGGTGGAACGGTTCTACATGGCTGTCCTGATAAAAGATGATATGGTTTTTGCGCAGGGCAGGCAATAATTTCTGTTCATAGATACGTACACGGTCATCCAGCTGGCGGGTGACTTCTTTATTTATTTCCTCTACCAGTTCGCGGGCTGACTGTACGGTTTCTTCATCGCTTTCCGTAGCGCCGGACGCAACAGCTTTATGGTCGGCTACACGGATTTTGTAAAATTCTTCGAGGTTGGAAGAGTAGATAGAGATGAAGTTGATACGTTCGTAAAGCGGCAGACGCTCGTCCAGAGCCTCCAACAATACGCGGTAATTGAACGAGAGCCAACTAATATCTCGCTTGAAATAATTATATTTGCTTTCCATGTGCTTTAAGATTTTTCCAAATATAGTATCTTTGTGGGATTAAACAAAGAATTTTATGACAAGAATTGGATTATTATCTGATACTCACGCTTACTGGGATGAGAAATATCTGGAATATTTTGAACCGTGCGACGAAATCTGGCATGCCGGAGACATCGGTTCGCTGGAAGTAGCGGAAAAGTTAGCCGCATTCCGTCCATTCCGGGCGGTATACGGAAACATTGACGGACAGGAAATCAGAAAACTGTATCCACAAATAAACCGTTTCACGGTAGATGGTGCGGAAGTACTGATTAAACATATCGGCGGTTATCCGGGAAAGTACGATCCTTCCATTATCGGTAGTCTGATGACGCGACCGCCCAAGCTTTTCATCAGCGGACATTCGCATATATTAAAGGTGAAGTATGACAAAACGCTGGATACGCTGCATATTAACCCAGGAGCTGCAGGTATGTCCGGTTTCCATAAGGTGCGGACCTTGGTACGTTTTGTTATCAATCAAGGGGCGTTCCAGGACTTGGAAGTTATTGAACTGGCGGACAAATAAAATAAATGTCCCCGCCTGATTGAAAAATTATTTTAAAATTTTGCCACGTCGGAATTCTTTCCGACCTTTGCACACTGTTAATGAATAACTCAGACGAACATGAAAGGAATTATTCTGGCCGGTGGTAGTGCCACCCGACTTTATCCGCTTTCCAAAGCGATTTCCAAACAAATCATGCCTGTGTATGACAAGCCGATGATTTATTATCCATTGTCAACACTGATGTTGGCAGGAATACGCGAAGTGTTGATTATTTCGACTCCACGTGACTTGCCTATGTTCCGGGACTTGCTGGGAACGGGTGAAGAGCTGGGTATGTCTTTCTCCTACAAAATACAGGAACAACCTAACGGACTGGCACAGGCTTTCGTATTGGGAGCCGACTTCCTGAACGGTGGACCGGGCTGTCTGATTCTTGGGGATAATATGTTTTACGGACAAGGCTTTTCTGCCATGCTCCGCCGGGCTGCCAATATAGAAAAAGGCGCCTGCATCTTCGGTTACTATGTAAAAGACCCGCGCGCATACGGTGTAGTGGAATTTAACGAACAAGGGAAAGTTATTTCACTAGAAGAAAAACCGGAAGTGCCGAAAAGTAATTACGCTGTTCCCGGACTCTATTTCTATGATGCCAGTGTGACGGAAAAAGCGGCAGCTCTTCGTCCTTCAGCACGTGGAGAATATGAGATAACAGACTTGAATCGCCTGTATCTGGAAGAAGGCACATTGAAAGTGGAACTCTTCGGACGTGGATTCGCATGGCTGGATACAGGTAACTGCGACAGCCTGTTGGAAGCTTCCAACTTCGTGGCTACTATTCAGAACCGGCAAGGTTTCTACGTCAGTTGTATTGAAGAAATCGCCTGGCGTCAGGGATGGATTCCGACGGAGCAATTGCTTCTGTTAGGTCAACAACTCGAAAAGACCGAGTATGGAAAGTATCTCATCGAATTGGCAAAACAATCCTAAAATCAACATAATAGAATAAAATATGAAAACTTATCTAGTGACCGGTGCCGCAGGATTTATCGGGGCAAATTACATTAAATACATCTTGGCCAAACATAACGACATCAAAGTCGTGATATTGGATGCTTTGACGTATGCAGGTAACTTAGGAACGATTGCCAAAGACATCGACAACGAACGCTGCGTCTTTATCAAAGGAGACATTTGTAGCCGGGATGTGGTAGACGGTCTTTTTGCTGAGTATCGTTTTGATTATGTGGTGAATTTCGCTGCCGAGAGTCACGTTGACCGCAGCATTGAAAATCCGCAACTGTTTCTGATTACCAACATTCTCGGAACACAGAACTTATTGGATTGTGCACGCCGCGCATGGGTAATGGGAAAAGATGAACAAGGATACCCTACCTGGAGAAAAGGTGTACGCTATCATCAGGTATCCACCGACGAAGTGTATGGTTCACTGGGAGCCGAAGGGTATTTCACAGAAACAACCCCGCTTTGTCCTCACAGCCCGTACAGTGCCTCTAAGACTAGCGCAGACATGGTAGTGATGGCTTACCATGATACTTATAAAATGCCGGTAACAATTACCCGCTGCTCAAACAACTATGGTCCGTATCACTTCCCGGAGAAATTGATTCCGTTGATTATCAAGAATATCCTCGAAGGAAAACATCTCCCTGTCTACGGTGACGGCAGCAATGTACGCGACTGGCTTTATGTAGAAGATCACTGCAAAGCGATTGACCTCGTCGTACGTGAAGGAAAAGACGGAGAAGTGTACAACGTTGGCGGACATAATGAAAAGACAAACCTCGAAATCGTAAAACTGACTATTTCAACTATTCACCGTCTGATGGCAGAGAAGCCCGAATATCGCCAGGTTCTCAAAAAGAAGGTGAAAGACGAAAACGGAAATATTTCGATCGACTGGATCAACGAAGATCTGATTACATTCGTTAAAGACCGTCTGGGACATGACCAACGTTACGCCATCGATCCTACAAAGATTACAAATGCTTTAGGATGGTATCCCGAAACAAAATTCGAAGTCGGTATCGTAAAGACAATCGAATGGTACTTGGCTAACCAAGCTTGGGTGGAAGAAGTTACCAGCGGAGATTATCAGGGTTACTACGAAAAGATGTATGGAAAATGATTCTCAATTTATCAACATTCCTATTGCAATAAGAATACCCATAAACAGCATATTACGCGAAGTCTCGCCTAATATGCTGTTTAGTTTTTTACCACTATATATTTTCACCATCCGTTTCCATGTGAGGAAATGAGGAATCAAATAGAGTTGCGGAAGAAGAGCGGCTAAAAAATGACCTTCACGAAGGAAACACAGGCAGAGAAGAGAAGCTGTAACACCCAGCATCAAATAAAAATAGCGGCCGAACTTCTCACCGAAACGAACGATCACTGTTCTTTTTCCACTGCGCGCATCCGCTTCCCGGTCACGGTAGTTATTGACTACCAGTAGCGTATCAATCAATAGTCCACAAATCAGAGAGGCGATAGTGACATCCGGCGTCCATGTTAACGCTTGCACGTAATATGTTCCGCCTACAGGCACAAATCCGAAAAAAACAATCACCAGTACATCTCCCCAACCGTTGTAAGAAAGAGGATAAGGACCGGTGGTATAAAGAAAGGCAAATAATACACAAAGCACTCCCACGATAATCAATTCCCATCCGGCAAAGAAAAGTAATGTGCAACCGATAAGACAGGCAAGAGCAACCGTAATAATAATCCCGGTTTTCATCGCTTGCGGAGAAATCCATCCCTGTGCACAAGCACGTTCGGGCCCCAAGCGGTCTTCCCGGTCTGTCCCTTTGAGGAAGTCGAAAAGGTCATTGATGAAATTAGCGGCAATTTGCATCAGACTTGCGAACAGGCAACAGATCAGCGCCGGCAACCAGTGAAAATATCCGTCCATTGCAGCGAGAGCTGTACCTATCAAGACAGGGGTAATGGCTCCTGTAAGAGTTTTGGGACGTGCAGCTAATATCCACGTTTGCAGCGAGTTACGATTTACTTCTTCCATACTTTAATATATTATAAAGAGTTTTGACGGACAAAGATACATGATTTTTCGTATCTTTGCATCCCGGAAAACTTCAAACTAAGAGAAGATGAAGAAAATAAATGCTCCTGTGATGAAAAGAATAAATACCCTATTGATGAAAAAAACTATTTATCCACTGACGAAGAAAACAATCTATCCTGTTATCCTGTTGACATTGCTTTTGCTTGTTTCCTGTAAGTCGAAAAAGAATATGGTGGCTACCTTGCCGCACCCTGTCTTACATACTGATTCCATTTATCCGGATACGACTAACGCCATTGCCGGATTGTTCGTTCCCAATCACTCGAAACTCAAAGAACTGGATGTTTCTAAAAACAAAAAGCAACATACAAAGAAAAAGGAGACTGATACCGACACGTACGAATCCGACCGAGTGCTCCGTGGAACCCAAATAACCTCTTCCAGCGTAGATGTATCATCTGTTTATACAGGAGTGGACCGTGTAGTAAAATATGACTTCACCCACCGCGATGTCCCCGAAGCTTTTGAAGGTTTCCGCATCGCTTTCATTTCCGATTTACATTACAAAAGCCTGCTGAAAGAGAAAGGATTGAACGACCTTGTCCGTCTATTGATTGCCCAAAAAGCAGACGTTCTTTTGATGGGTGGTGATTATCAGGAAGGTTGCGAATATGTAGAACCTTTGTTTTCCGCACTAGCACGTGTAAAGACACCGATGGGAACGTATGGAGTGATGGGTAATAACGACTATGAACGTTGCCACGACGACATCGTGAACACAATGAAACATTATGGAATGCGTCCGTTAGAACATGAAGTGGATACGCTTCGCAAAGACGGCCAGCAAATTATTATCGCCGGAGTACGCAATCCTTTTGATCTGGGGCACAACGGAGTATCACCCACTTTGGCCCTCTCTCCCAAGGATTTTGTCATCTTACTGGTTCATACTCCGGATTATATAGAAGACGTTTCAATAGCCAATACAGACCTTGCTCTCGCAGGACATACTCACGGCGGACAAGTCCGTGTATTCGGAGTCGCCCCGGCACTGAACTCACACTACGGCAATCGTTTTATCACCGGACTGGCATATAATACAGCAAAAATTCCTTTGATTATAACAAATGGAATAGGAACTTCAAAGTTACCGATTCGTGTCGGTGCTCCGGCAGAAATCATCGTCATTACTCTTCATCGATTGACGGAGTAAGGTATCGTAACTTGGTACAATAAAAAACAGAAATAGCATCATACGCTTTTTTGATACGATTTTTTATTATTATCCTTATTGCTTACATTCGTACCTATAAGTAGCTGATAATAAAAGAAATCCGTATTATTCCGGTCGAAATGAAAGCAGAAGAAAATTTACAGTCGAAAAGTCTGCGCTCTTTTGTTGAAAAGAATCCGGGACTGCATAGCATCCGTTTTTCCATGTCAGATTATCGGGAACAAGAGTGGCTGACAAATTATCCGTTATATTCTGCCGGACACGTATTTTAATATATTCAAAGACGTATATTATCTTTCTTGATGGCCTCCCAAGCCCTCGGATGTAGAAAGTAACGAATATCTTTCCCTGCATTCAAGGCTTCCCGAATAAAAGTGGAACTAATTTCAAAAACAGGGGAATGAACAAGACGCACGGTTTCCGGCAATTCCTCTTCTTTTACCGGAAAGCCGGGACGAGGATAAATGAGGAGCTGATTCTCTTTAATGATGCGTTCGGACTGATGCCAACGTCCAAAACGTTCCCAATTATCGGAACCGATAATGAAATAAAATTCCCGGTCGGGATACGCTTCACGAAGTTTCTCCAGTGTATATACGCTATACGAAGGACGGGGCAAATGAAATTCAAAGTCCGAAGCTCGAAAACGAGGATAATCACTGATAGATAACTCCACTAATTTAAGACGAAGCTCGTCACTCCATAACTCTGCCTTCGTTTTTAAGGGATTCTGCGGACTTACCATAAACCAGATTTCATCCAGCCCTTCATACTCACAAAGGTAATTGGCTAAAGCGAGATGCCCGATATGAATCGGATTGAATGACCCGCTGAAGATTCCGGTTTTCTGTTTTTTCAGTTGTACCACCCGCTCTGTTATAATAAATAGTTATTTATCTAATAATTCTTGAAACTTCTCCACTGCCTTATTTACCTCAAATTCTATTATCTGATAATCAGCAATCGCATTGAAAGGATCCTCTTTCACTATATTCTCTACCTCCATCTTGCTTTTCGCCTGACAAAGTATAATCCCTCCCTTCCGAGGAACTTGCGGACCGGAAGCTAAAAAGGTGCTTTATATGTCAAGATTAATACAAACATCTACCTTTATTCCAAACTATGAGTTCAGAAACTCTTTGATGACTTTCAACGCTTCTGCCTTCGCAACTTCCAAATCGTCATTGACAATCACGCAATCGAATTGCGGAGCAAACCCCAATTCATATTCCGCCTTAGCAATACGACTTTCAATGATTTCCGGAGCATCCGTTCCGCGCCCTTCCAACCGGCAACGCAATTCTTCCACCGAAGGCGGTTGAATGAACACTGACAACGCACGGTCACCATAAAACTTCTTGATATTACATCCCCCTACCACATCAACGTCAAACACTACATTCTGACCTGCTTCCAGTTGCTTTTCCACTTGTGCCTTCAACGTTCCGTAATAACGGTCCTTATATACCTCCTCATACTCCAAAAATTCATTGTTCTCAATACGACAACGGAATTCTTCCGGTGTAAGAAAGAAATATTCCACTCCATGCTGCTCCGTACCGCGCGGAGGACGACTGGTAGCAGAAATAGAAAACGCAAGATTCAAATTCTGCGTCAGCAGATAATTGATAATAGTAGATTTGCCCGAACCTGACGGGGCAGAGAAAATAATTAGTTTACCGATCATTATTAAAGTTTATTTAACATTAAGGTTGTCTGATCGCAAATAAATACGCAAGTAAATTACATCACGTTCAATACCTGTTCTTTAATCTGCTCCAACTCATCTTTCATCTGAACAACGATTTTCTGCATTTCAGCATGATTGGACTTGCTACCTAACGTATTGATTTCCCGCCCCATTTCCTGGGCGATAAAACCAAGTTTCTTACCTTGTCCATTACCGCTTTCCATTGTGCTGATGAAATATTTCAGATGGTTGCTAAGACGTTGTTTTTCTTCATTGACATCCAGTTTCTCAATGTAATAAATCAATTCCTGCTCCAGGCGGTTCTTGTCATAATCCACACTTAATGTCTTTTCGAGAGCATCCGTAATGCGTTCTTTCACTTTTTCCACACGTTCTTTTTCGTAAGGAACGATCTTCTCGAGCAAGCTTGAGATATTAGCGATCTTCTCACGGAACTTCTTTTCCAGTGCGGCACCTTCCTGTTTGCGGAAATCTACCAGATGACTGATAGCATCAAGCACAGTGGCATGCACCATTTTCCATTCCTCTTCGCTCAGTTCCTGGATTTCCGTTTTAGTCATCACATCCGGCATACGGAGCAATGTCTGAAACCAGTCAGCGGGAACAGGAATACCAAGATTCTGCGAGATTGCCAAAATCTGTTTGTAGTAACCTTCCACCAATACTTGATTGATAGGAGTCGCATTTTCTGCCGCCTCTTTCTTCTCAATCCACAGGCTGAAATCGACCTTTCCACGTTCCAGGACTTTAGAAATCTCATTACGGATTTCAATCTCTTTTTCACGATACGCCGGAGCGATGCGAGTGGATAAATCCATTGCCTTGCTGTTGAGCGACTTGATTTCTACATTTATTTTTTTATCAGGAAGTTCGGCCGTAGCTTTACCGTATCCTGTCATAGACTGTATCATAACCTTAAAGTTTTGTGCAAAAGTACACGAATATTTTAAGAATTGGAAATAATCATGTAAATTTGCGACAATTTAATAAGCTGATTTTTATGTCGTGTATACTGAATATTGAAACCTCTACCTCTGTTTGCTCGGTAGCGGCCAGTCAAGACGGACAGACGATTTTTGTGAAAGAAGACTTGAAAGGCCCTTCACACGCCGTGTCTTTAGGAGTTTTTGTAGATGAAGCGTTGTCTTTCATAGACAGTCATGCCATCCCTTTGGATGCAGTCGCAGTGAGTTGCGGGCCGGGTTCTTACACCGGACTCCGAATCGGGGTTTCTATGGCGAAAGGAGTTTGTTACGGACGTAACGTCCCATTGATCGGTATCCCTACGCTGGAAGTATTAACTGTTCCAGTATTATTGTATCACGACTTGCCCGAAGACGCTTTGCTTTGTCCGATGATCGACGCCCGCCGCATGGAAGTATACGCAGCCGTTTATGATCGCAGACTTCAGGTAAAACGTGCAGTAGCAGCCGACATTGTAGACGAAAACTCTTACTTGGAGTTTCTGAACGAGCAACCGGTTTATTTCTTTGGAAACGGGGCCGACAAATGCCGCGAACAGATCACGCATCCGAACGCACATTTTATCGACAATATTCATCCGTTGGCTAAAATGATGTTCCCGCTGGCAGAAAAAGCAATAGCCGACGAAGATTATAAAGACGTGGCTTACTTCGAACCTTTCTACCTGAAAGAATTCGTTGCTTCCATGCCGAAAAAACTTCTTTAACCAGATGACAGGTGATAAATGATAGGTGATAGATAATAAATTTCATTATCAACAGCCCACCAGTCAAGTCTTTAATTTTTAATTTTAAACTTTCAATTAAATAAATGCAATACAATACTCAACAAAAAAGAATGCCGCTTCCCGAATATGGGCGTAGCATCCAGAACATGGTAGATTATGCGTTGACCATTCAGGATCGTGCAGAACGTCAGCGTTGTGCTAACACCATCATCAACATTATGGGAAATATGTTCCCCCATTTGCGTGATGTACCCGACTTCAAGCACAAGCTTTGGGATCACTTGGCTATCATGTCCGGTTTTGAGCTGGATATTGACTACCCGTATGAAATCATCCGTAAGGACAACCTGGTGACTCGTCCGGATCCGATCCCCTACTCCACTGCCCGTATGCGTTATCGCCACTACGGACGCACACTGGAAGTGCTGATAAAGAAAGCAATCGAATTTCCCGAAGGAAACGAAAAGAGAAATCTGATAGCCCTCATCTGCAACCACATGAAAAAGGACTACCTGGCATGGAACAAAGATACAGTGGACGACAAAAAGATCGCCGAAGACCTGTATGAACTCTCCAACGGGGAACTCCAAATGACTGACGATATCGTCCGGCTGATGGCAGAACGCCTGAACCAGAATTATCGTCCGAAGACGAACTATACCAATAATCGTCAGAACAATAAGAGAAGATACTAGCGTGCGGTTAAAACTTAATACTTGAATTATACTTGATATTTACTTAATACTTTAAATTAATGGCTTCATTTGTAATCGAAGGAGGACATCGGCTTTGCGGAGAAATTCACCCGCAAGGAGCTAAAAACGAAGTTTTGCAGATAATCTGTGCCACGTTGCTAACCGCAGAGGAAGTAACAGTGAACAATATTCCCGACATTCTTGATGTCAACAACTTGATTCAGCTCTTGCGCGAGATGGGAGTGACGGTTGCAAAGAAAGGCATTGATTCTTATAGTTTTAAAGCAGAGAATGTAGACTTGGCTTATCTGGAAAGCGATGAATTTTTAAAGAAATGCTCCAGTCTGCGAGGCTCTGTTATGCTGATTGGCCCTATGGTGGCACGTTTCGGCAAAGCATTGATATCCAAGCCGGGAGGAGATAAAATCGGCCGCCGCCGTTTGGACACTCACTTTGTAGGTATTCAGAATTTAGGAGCGGACTTCCGTTATGATGAAGGACGGGGCATTTATGAAATAACAGCCGACAGACTCCAAGGAAGCTATATGCTGCTGGACGAAGCGTCCGTCACCGGAACAGCCAATATCGTAATGGCTGCCGTGCTTGCCAAAGGCACTACTACCATCTATAACGCGGCCTGCGAACCTTACCTGCAACAACTCTGCCGGTTGCTCAACCGGATGGGAGCAAAAATCAGCGGAATTGCATCCAACCTGCTTACTATTGAAGGCGTGGAAGAATTGCATGGTACACAACACACCGTACTGCCCGATATGATTGAAGTCGGCAGTTTTATCGGTATGGCAGCCATGACAAAAAGCGAAATCACCATCAAGAACGTTTCTTACGAGAACCTTGGAATCATCCCCGAGAGCTTCCGCCGCCTGGGCATCAAGCTCGAACAGAGAGGAGATGATATTTATGTTCCCGCACAGGAAACTTACCAGATAGAATCATTCATCGACGGCTCCATCATGACGATAGCCGACGCCACCTGGCCGGGACTGACTCCCGACTTGCTTAGTGTGATGCTCGTTGTAGCCACACAAGCCAAAGGCAGCGTACTGATCCATCAGAAGATGTTCGAAAGCCGCCTGTTCTTTGTAGACAAGCTGATCGATATGGGTGCACAGATTATCCTTTGCGACCCTCACCGTGCCGTAGTCATCGGACACAATCATGGCTTCAAGCTGCGCGGTGCCCGCCTGACTTCACCGGACATACGTGCCGGTATCGCCCTCCTGATTGCCGCCATGAGCGCCGAAGGAACCAGTACCATTAGTAACATCGAACAGATAGACCGTGGCTATCAGAACATCGAAGGACGTCTGAACGCTATCGGAGCCAGAATCACCCGAATATGATAAAGAAAGAAGAAGTATATAAGATAGGATTATTCAATAAGCCGCATGGCATTCACGGCGAATTGCAGTTTACGTTTACCGACGACATTTTCGACCGTGTGGACTGCGATTACCTGATATGCCTGCTCGACGGTATTTTCGTGCCTTTCTTCATCGAAGAGTACCGTTTCCGTTCCGACTCCACCGCTTTGGTAAAACTGGAAGGGATAGACACCGCCGAACGTGCCCGAATGTTCACCAACATCGAAGTTTACTTCCCCGTAAAGCACGTGGAAGAAGCGGAAGACGGTGAATTGTCCTGGAACTTCTTTATCGGCTTCCAAATGGAAGACATTCATCACGGACCTCTGGGAGAAGTGATAGATATAGATACCACTACGGTAAACACCCTTTTTGTGGTTGAAAGAGAAGAAGAAGAGGAACTACTCGTTCCCGCCCAAGAGGAATTTATCGTAGGGATAGATCAGAAACAAAAACTCATCACCGTGGAGCTTCCCGAAGGGTTGCTCAATCTGGATGAGTTGGAGACAGATGACACAGCTCCCGGATAAATCAGGCACGGATGACACGGATTCCACGGTTTTCATTAATCAAAATTCACCGAGGAGCCATGCCATCCGTGCCTAAATAAAGATTAGTCCGGCCGCAGCCCCTTTTAATTTTTAATTTTTAATCTTTAATTACCAAAGATGCCAAAGAGAAGACGAAGTAAAGCTTTCTGGAAAAATTTCAAGTTCAAGTATAAACTAACGATCGTTAATGAAAATACACTTGAAGAAATTGTCGGACTTCGTGTATCCAAACTCAATGGACTATCCGTTTTACTTTGCGTGCTGGCAGTGCTTTTCCTGATTGCCTCCTGCATCATTACCTTCACCCCGTTGCGCAATTATCTTCCGGGATATATGAACAGTGAAGTCCGTACACAGATTGTAGACAATGCGCTGCGTGTAGACTCTTTGCAACAAGTGCTCAACAAGCAGAACCTCTACATCATGAACATTCAAGACATCTTCAGCGGGAAAGTGCCTATCGACAGTGTGCAAACGCTTGATTCGCTGACTGCTGCCCGTGAAGACACGTTGATGGAACGTACCAAGCGGGAAGAAGAATTCCGCCGTCAGTATGAGGAGAGCGAGAAATACAATCTGACCTCCATCACTTCCCAACCGGACGTGACCGGATTGATATTATACCGTCCGACACGAGGTATGGTGTCCGATCACTTCAATGCCGAAAAGAAACATTACGGCACCGATATTGCCGCCAATCCCAACGAAAGCGTACTGGCAACCATGGACGGAACCGTCATCCTTAGTACATACACTGCAGAAACCGGTTATCTGATTGGCGTACAACACAATCAGGATTTAATTTCGATCTACAAACACTGCGGCTCTCTCCTGAAAAAGGAAGGTGAACGAGTGAAAGGAGGCGAAGCCATCGCTTTGGTAGGAAATAGCGGAACACTTAGTACAGGACCACACCTGCACTTCGAACTTTGGTATAAAGGTCACCCGGTAAATCCGGAAAAATACATCGTGTTTTAAAGTGATGATAGATAAAATGAATATAGAGACTAACAAAAAGAAAAAACAAATAGCTATTCTAGGCTCCACAGGTTCCATCGGGACGCAGGCTTTGCAAGTCATCGAAGAGCATCCCGACCTGTATGAAGCCTATGCACTGACAGCCAACAATCGTGTGGAACTACTGATTGCGCAGGCACGGAAGTTCCAGCCAGAAGTGGTAGTGATAGCCAACGAAGAAAAGTATTCCGAACTGAAAGAAGCATTGAGTGACCTGCCTATCAAGGTGTATGCAGGAACCGACGCTATCTGTCAGATTGTGGAAGCAGGTCCCATCGACACGGTATTGACAGCCATGGTCGGTTATGCCGGACTGAAGCCGACAATCAACGCGATCCGCGCCAAGAAAGCGATTGCGTTGGCAAATAAGGAAACATTGGTAGTAGCGGGTGAACTGATTAACCAGCTGGCACAACAATATCGCACTCCGATTCTGCCGGTAGACTCTGAACACTCCGCCGTTTTTCAGTGTTTAGCGGGAGAAGTGGGCAATCCGATTGAGAAAGTGATATTGACTGCCTCCGGAGGTCCGTTCCGCACTTATACTTTGGAACAATTAAAGTCCGTGACTAAGACACAGGCCTTGAAACACCCCAACTGGGAGATGGGAGCGAAAATCACGATTGATTCTGCTTCTATGATGAACAAAGGTTTTGAAGTGATCGAAGCCAAATGGCTGTTCGGTGTCCAGCCCAGTCAGATTGAGGTGGTTGTGCATCCGCAATCAGTCATTCACTCGATGGTGCAGTTTGAAGACGGAGCTATAAAAGCACAGTTGGGCATGCCCGATATGCGCCTGCCCATCCAGTATGCATTCTCCTATCCCGATCGTATCAGTTCTTCTTTCGACAGGCTTGATTTTTCCAAATGCACGAACCTGACGTTCGAGCAACCCGACACGAAACGATTCCGCAATCTGGCACTCGCCTACGAAGCGATGTATCGCGGGGGGAATATGCCTTGCATCGTCAATGCCGCCAATGAAGTGATGGTAGCCTCTTTCCTGAAAGACGGCATCAGCTTCCTCGGTATGAGTGACGTGATAGAAAAAACAATGGAACGGGTTACCTTCATTGCCAACCCTACCTATGATGATTATGTAGCTACGGATGCCGAAGCAAGAAAGATAGCGGCAAGCCTGATATAAATATTAATATAAACTGTAAATAGACCATATGGAAACATTTTTGATTCGTGCCCTGCAATTGATTATGAGCTTATCTTTGCTCGTTATCATTCATGAAGGCGGGCATTTTCTTTTTGCCCGTTTGTTTAAGGTGCGTGTAGAAAAATTCTGCTTATTTTTTGACCCCTGGTTCACCCTGTTTAAATTCAAACCCAAGAAAAGTGACACAGAATATGCAGTAGGTTGGCTGCCATTGGGTGGTTATGTCAAGATAGCCGGTATGATTGACGAGTCGATGGATACCGAGCAGATGAAACAACCCGAACAACCGTGGGAGTTCCGCTCCAAACCGGCATGGCAACGTCTGCTGATCATGGTGGGTGGTGTACTGTTCAACTTCCTGTTGGCTCTGTTCATCTACTCGATGATTCTTTTTGCGTGGGGCGACCAATATATAAAGGTGCAGGAAGCTCCTCTCGGTATGGATTTTAACGAAACAGCCAAATCCGTAGGTTTTCAGGACGGTGACATCCTTCTTTCTGCCGACGGCGTTCCTTTCGAACGTTATGACGGCGATATGTTGAGCCAGATTGCCGATGCCCGCGAAGTAAGCGTTATCCGCAACGGCGCGAAAGCGTCCGTTTATATCCCTGAAGACTTGATGCAACGCCTTCTGGCAGACAGCATCCGTTTTGCCTCCTACCGTTTCCCGTACGTGATAGACAGCGTAATGGTGAACTCTCCTGCCGCACAAGCAGGCATCCAACCGGGTGACAGCATTATCGCCCTGAACGGAACACCGATTTCTTTCTCCGACTTCAAAGAAGCGATGGCAGAACGTAAAAAAAACGCGGAAACCCTGCTCAAAGACAGCATCGATCCGCGCCTGATTACACTGACCTATGTGCGTGGCGGCGTAACCGACACATTGAATATGCGTGTAGATTCTGCCTACCTGATGGGCGTAACCGCCTGTCTCGTCACAGACCGCCTGCTCCCTATGGTGAAAAAAGAATATACTTTCTTCGAATCCTTCCCGGCAGGTGTCTCCCTCGGCGTTAAAACACTGAAAGGATACGTAGGAAACATGAAATACCTCTTCTCGAAAGAAGGAGCCAAACAGCTAGGTGGCTTCGGAACGATCGGCAGCATCTTCCCCGCTACATGGGATTGGCACCAGTTCTGGTATATGACAGCCTTCCTTTCCATCATTCTGGCTTTCATGAATATCCTCCCTATCCCCGCATTGGACGGCGGCCACGTGCTCTTCCTCTTCTACGAGATGATAGCTCGCCGCAAACCGAGCGACAAATTTATGGAATACGCTCAAATGACCGGTATGATTCTACTCTTCGGTCTGTTGATATGGGCTAACTTCAACGATATTCTAAGGTTCTTCTTCTAGAATTTCAAAGCATAGATTCAGATAAGAGATAGATTTAGGCACGGATTACACAGACTTCACGGTATAATTAAGAAACCGTGAAATCTGTGTAATCCGTGCCTATTTATTCTCTGTACCTATTTGTTTTCAATTCAGTTTATTTATTTCCAATTCGCCTGACTTTATAAGTTTCTTTAGTGGAAAAGAGTCAGTTACTTCAACTTCAAAATCCGCTGATTACTACTTCCCCTAAACTCCAGATATGGAGAAAAAAGCGCCTGTTCAAAGCGTCCGTCCACCAATACATCTATATAGGCAAGAGCGGCACTCAAACGAGACTGTTTTTTTATTTCTTCGTATGTATATCCGGTGTAGCACCACACGTTCATCCCTGTTTCCTCTTTCACCCGTTTCAGTAAAAGCAGAAATTCTTCCGGATGAAAAAACGGATCACCGCCGGAGAAAGTAACGCCGTCCAACAAAGGATTCGCTTTGATTTCATGGATGATGGACTGTATTTTCTCCTCTGTCAGTTCTTCCCCTGCGCCCGGATTCCAACTCTCCGGATTATGGCAACCGGGACAATGATGAGAGCAGCCGGCAAGATAAATAGAATACCTGATACCTTCACCGTCAACAATCGTTTCAGAATAAGTTCCTAATAAATTCACTTCTTTAATGGATAATGGACAATGAATAATTGAAAATGAATAAGCGAATAATGGATAATGAACCGTAACGCTTTCATCAAGCACCGTTCATTATCCATTCATCAATTATCAAACATTTATTCTACAAATGCTTTACACGGTCCTTCTCTTCTGCACGTTTGGCAGAGTTCCAAGAGCTTAAGTCGCCCGTCAGATAACCGGTGATACGGCGCATACGGAGAATACTTTCACTCTGGCATACAGGGCATTTATCGAAGATAACTCCCTTGTAGCCACAGTTATGACAAGTGTCTACCGGGTGATTGATAGAGCCGTATCCAATTCCTTCGTCGTGCATCACTTTCACAATCTTGGCAATGGCACGCACATTCTTCTGCGCTTCACCGTCCAGCTCCACATACGTGATATGTCCTCCGCGCGTAATAGCGTGGAACGGAGCTTCACGCTTGATTTTCTCAACGATGCTGATCGGTTCTTTCACGTCTACATGGAAAGAGTTGACATAATAGTCGCGATCTGTCACTCCGGGGATTTTTCCATATTTCCGGCGGTCCATTTTCGTGAAACGTCCCGAAAGTCCTTCGGCAGGAGTAGCCAGAACGGAGTAGTTCAGGTTATATTTCTCTTTATATTCGTCTACCACTTTATTCATTTCCATCACCGCTTCATACAGCGTGTCCCATGCTTTCTGGTTGTGTCCGTGACCTTGTCCGTAGAGAGCCACCATCGCGTTGTGTCCGCCGATAAATCCGATCCCCAGTGTACCGCTGCGCAAGGCGTCTCCCACCTGTTCATTCGGATTCAGTTCTCCGCCGCCTTTCCACACATTATTTCCCATCATGAACGGGAACTGGCGTGCCAGGGCCGTACGCTGATACTGATAACGTTCGTAAAGCTGGTCGGCCACGAGCACAGACATTTGGTGTACGGATTCGATGAAAATTTCTTTTGCCTTTTGTTCGATGGCGTCCTTGTTGCGTTCATCTTCTACCAGATTTTCCGCTTTGATACGGGCTTCGATAGCCAGTCTTGGCATATTCAGTGTGGTGAACGAAAGATTGCCACGTCCTAAAGACGATTTTTCTCCGGCCACATTTTCAAAGACACGGGTACGGCAGCCCATCGTTGCCAGTTCGTAGATGTAACGTTGCGGATCGTCGGCTTTCCATTTCTCGTTCTGGTTGAAAGGTGTGTCGAGAAACATGAAGTTCGGGAACAACGCTTTCGCAGTGGTCTGGCAAGCCTTTAATAGCAAGTCGAAGTTGGGAGCCTCGTAACTGTCGGTCATTGCCTCTTCGATGTTCTCCGCTTTCATTGCTTTCTCAAAGTCTTTCTCCGAGTAAGAAACGCCGTCTTTCACCTTGAATATCTGGATGGGGAATACGGGCACTTCTCCTCTGGTGCCGAGGCCTTCAATGGTAGCTTTCAGCAGTTCTTCGATCACCATGCGGCCTTCGGCAGAAGTGTCCGTTCCGTAGTTGATGGAACTGAATACCACTTGGTTACCGCCACGAGAATGCATCGTGTTCAGGTTGTGGATGAATCCTTCCATTGCCTGATGCGTATCTTTACGGGTCTGCTGGTAGGCTTTTTCGACGATGCGGGCAAGGTGTTCCTTATCTATAATGATCTGTAAAGCGACCAGAGCGATGCGCAATGTTTCGCGTTCGGCCTCGGTGGACTTGATAGACGGAAGGTATTCTTTAATCAACGTGCGGATGGATTTCTCATCGGCCTGATTTCCGTTTTCCATAGCCACATAGAAGTTGATAAACGATGCCAGATGCTTGCGGAAAGATTTGGCTACTCCTTTTGCCATGAAGAAGTCGAAAGCCGGAATCGCCTGTCCGCCATGCTGCTCATTTTGGTTGGTCTGAAAGATGATGGTAGCCAGCGTAGCATAGCTTTGGATGCTTTGCGGGGTGCGGATGCTACCGTTCTTTGTGCGGAAACCGCGTTCAAAGAGGTCGTCCATATCATATTGGATGCAGGTTGTCGTCTTTGTCGGATAATAGTCCAGGTCGTGGATGTGAATGTCTCCCAACTGGTGTGCTTCGGCAAAACGTTTCGGCAACAAGTATTTATAGGTGTAATCTTTAGTCACTTCGGAAGCGAACGTCATCATCTGTCCGGCAGGGGTGTGACTGCTCATGTTGGCGTTGCTCAAATTGACATCGTTCTTGTCGATAGCCACAATGCCGTCCATCACCTGTTTCATCTGGGTTTTCTTCTCACGCTCCGTATTCCGCCATTCGCGATAGATGATGTATTTCTTCGCTACTTCCGGCCGCACTTTCATCAACGACTTTTCCACCAAGTCCTGAATCTCTTCTACGGTGATCGTGGGGGTAGCAAACTGACTGATAACATTCATGGTGATGTCAGCAATCAACTGCTGCTCATCCTGAATACCACTTGCACTGAATGCTTTACTGATTGCATTCTTAATCTTACTGATAGAGAAATCTTCTCTTTTACCATCACGTTTGATGATACAAATTTCCGCGTAGTTCATAACTTTAACTCCCGAAAGCATTAATAAATTAAAAATAGAAAATCTCTTCGGCAGGTCTTCTGACTTATCTCTCCCCCGCAACACCTTCCCACACCGGCATCGATGCAGTGGCCTATTGTGCGGATTCTTAGAGAATTACAGCAGCGGGTACTGTCGCCGATTTGCACAGCGTTCCCTCATTGACTAAACCTCTTTTTAGTTCCGAAACCGGATACAAAGATAGGAGATTATATCATAGCTTGGTTAGCTTTTAACATTAAATTTCGGGAAACTTTTCTTTCTCGCTGATACAGAAAGTTTTCCAAAACGGAAAACTTTTTTCTGATTTTAACGTGGATAATATTCCAAATCCGTTTATTTCACCCAAAAGACATATATAGTTTTCAGGTACTTTACCCTTAGCGGAAAAAGGATGTGTTAAAAGTCTCCACAACTATCGTTTGCTTCATAAGTTATAGACTATTTTTTCACTTTCGACAAAAACTTTCTTTCCGATAGAATGAAAGAAATTATAATTTTTCTATTTCTTCTTTCGAAAGCCCAGTAGATTTCATAATAATATCGTCAGCCACACCTAATTCTTTCAAATTACGAGCTGTTTCTTCTTTACCTTTTTGCAAACCTTTCTGCAAACCTTTTTGTAAGCCTTTTTGTAAACCCTTCTGTTCAGCAAAGTCCAACGTATTAAAATAATCGTTATAAACTTTCCATTCTTCTTCATACTGGGCTCTTTCCTCCTGGGTCATATTTGCTTTGGAAGCCAACTTTTCAAGTCGCTCGAAGACGGCCTTGCGAGCCTTGAAAGGCATCCGGTCAAGTGTATCCATATGCTTTAGTATATAAATCCAGCGTTCAAAATCATTTTCACATTCATCCTCTTCTTTATTGAAGTTCGGCAGTTCGATAAAAATCTGCCGGAACTTGTTGCTGAAGAGCTTCCCCGTATCCCTGTCAGAAAGAACGATATCCGTTCTAATTTTAGAGGGCATATCCTTATCCATCACGAAATTCATGAAGAACACTCCGTACACGGCATCCAGCTGGAAGTTCCAAACTCCCCTTTTCGCTTGCTGCGTAATGGCCCTAGAAAGATAGAAGAGGGCACGATCTTTAAAGTAAGGTTGTTCCCGGTTCTGCATTTCTACGATAATACGTTCACCGGTATCGGTCACGCAATAGATGTCGTAGATAAGACCTCGTTCTGTTTTTACTTCCGGCGGCTGTTCGTTGTTAAGGAACCTGATGTCGGTAATCACATGCTCTCCTACGAGCAAATCGTTCAAGAAGTCGATTAACAACTCCTTTTCTACCTCTCTGCCGAATAAAAACTTAAAGCCAAAATCGGTAAAGGGATTGATAAATCTTCCCATTATATGCTGTGTCTCAATTATAAAACAAAGATAGAGTTTTTTTGTTGAATACGGTCAAGAATAGAAGAAAATAAATGGATACAAAAAAAAGCTGCCTCATTCATCGGGAGACAGCTTCTTCATTTGAGCCTTGAGCCTTACTTTACTTTCACTTTATGAGTTGCTCCACGTTCGTTACCGGTTCCGTGAGCTACGTGCGGCACGTACACTAATCTTTTTCTGTCTTACTGCTTCTCCGATGACGGAACCGCAGAACAGCCTCAAGAATGTCTAACAACTTTTCCAATAATAATTTCATTCGCTTTTCTTTTAAGGTTGATAATCTATTTTATATCGGTCGAAGTGCAACCATCAGCTATACCCGATTCGCGGCTACTGATTAGTCGTCCATTAATAAGCTTTAGTTTGCCCGACAAACTTATCAGTTAGTCCCTGCGGATTCAGCTGTCGATTGAACTCCCGGTTAAGCTGCCGGGTCCGGCGCTTCTCCGCTTCCACCACCAGGTTTATTATCCTCATCCGGGTCTTTGTCAATGACATCATCGGCCACAAACGAACCCGCTACATCCTTGATGTGCACAAACTCCACTCCGGTGGTCAACGCACGGGTAGCACTCCCGTCGGCGGCACGAGTGTATTCGGGCGTAAACTGGCAACGCAATGAAGTGATCTGCGAACTGCTGACCTTATTTTCCAACTCTACCCCTTTCCCGTTTGCCTTGGCAATCATAGTAAACGTCCCCAAGCCTTCGAGACGTACCGTGCGACTGTTGAGCAACTGTTCACGCATCACCGACATCAGGTTGCGAATAACGTTGTGAACATCACCCGCCGTCAGCGAGGCTTTTTCCGCAATCAATTCCGCCATCTTCTGCGTGTTGACCATTTTCCCGAATTTCACCAGACGGGGATAATAAAGTTTCTGTCCTTCCTTGTTGGCAAGCGTTGCCTGATACGGTTTGTAAATTAATGGCATACTTTTTTTCCTTTCTTCTTTTTAATGATTAATGAATAAATTCTATCTGTAACCGATTACGAAAGCAAAAGTATATGAAAAGAAAAAAGCAGAAGAACACGACGTGACGACTCGTCACAAGAGACAACAAACAGGCACAACTTCTACACGAACTATGCCAACAGAGGCTTCTGTACAAAGCTGAACCACTTGGCATAAAAAAGCGTATCTTCGTATTCACACAGGATAAACTAAAAAAAACAGATAAGCTCCCGCTACTAATTAATGGCTATTTTTTCAGGAGTAATCCGCGCCTAAATTATGATATAAACTAATTATGAACACCTACTAATAATAGAAAGTATCGACAATGAAAACAGAAACAACAGCCCCCTCCGTCAGCCCAAAAGAAATACCGGAGACGGCAAACTCTACCCGCATACAGACTTACAGCAAAAGTCAGCTGGCCACACTTTATCTACCTCACATACAGCCTGCCTCGGCACGCCGCACCCTCCGCAGTTGGATTGCCAAAAATACGGCACTACAAGCCGCACTCGCCCAAACCGGCTACAGCGAAAAGGCAATCTTACTTACTCCGGCTCAAGTTGGACTATTCTTCAAGTTTTTGGGAGAACCCTAAAAAACAAAGGTGCGGTACGGAAAGGGATGACACGGATTTTTAAAGCTGCACAGCTATTTAAAAATCCGCGTCCGTCATCCACGTCCGTCATCCGCGTCCGTCATCCGCGTCTAAAAGATAAATTCCTAACCGGACAAGAATATCGCCCGAAGCCGCCTAATTCCGAGGAATTTCCTCCCGACGGTTTCATAAAATCGGCAGTGACCTCCGACGAAAGCCAACAGCAGCCCCGTCATCGGTCCATTCCTTCGATTTTCGTCTTTAATTCTACTTTTTATTGTTCCTCTTTGTCCCTATCTTCTTATCTCCTTCCTCTTCCGTAGGATCCTTAACCAGTTTTTTGGAGGTATGAAACCGAATTTCAATGTCTATATGGCAGTCATCATCCACCGTGCAGTTTATATCTGCCGAATCGTCAACTATTAGATTTAAAATTTGGCACAACACTTCGGGAAATCCGGGAATAAATTCAGACCTTCCAATGATACAAGCAGAATAATTATGAATAGTTGTCCAATCGGGGATAGGACTCTGACCATTAAATTTACATTTGCATATACGTCCTATTGAAGAGCGCGAACAATTCGAATTGTTCGCCACATAGCCTTCCGGAATATTATTCAACTGTTCTATCTTAAAAATACAATCCACCACCGCTTTCTTAACATCATCTTCACTATGACGGACACCGATTGCTTTACTCTGTTTATTCCTACTTTTCACTTTAATTTTTTTATCTACCATTTTTCTTCTATTCGTTTATAAATATTCCACAAAAGTCTGATATTTCTTTTAACATTTGTGTTCAAGCATGACACATTCGTTCTTATTCCATGAATAAATTCAAATATGGGTCGAATCTTTTAACGCATCGGCTCATTCAAGCATGACACATTCGTATCCATTCTTTTTTTATGCGTCAAGCTTGCACAACCTTTACGCAACTCATCTTCTACCTTTGCCACCGTAATCAAAAATAAACCGAATAAAAAAATGACTGAAATCAAAAAGAATCATTCACTTCAACGGATACGGCTTATGAAACAGGCCGCTGTCATCCGGCAAAGTAATGGCATGAGCCGGCACGACGCACTCGTCACGGCTCACCGGATAGGAAAGCTTATCCGACAAATGCATCACGGAAACGTCTGTTTCCGATATACCAAGCAAGATGGAACCATCCGTCGTGCCACCGGCACACTCATCGGCTACGAACATAGTTTCCGCCGCCCGTACACACCGAAACCGGAGAACACATTTGTCGTCTATTACGACATCGATGCCAAAGGCTGGCGCACCTTTCATGCTGAAAATTTTCTGGATATCGAAGTGGAATGAATCTGCAGGAAAAAAGGATGAATCTGCAGGAAGAAGGATGAACCTGCAGGAAGAAGAATGAATCTGCAGGAAGAAGGATGAACCTGCAGGAAGAAGGATGAACCTGCAGGAAGAAGGATGAACCTGCAGGAAGAAGGATGAACCTGCAGGAAGAAGAATGAATCTATTGAAAAAGAAAATGAATCTACAAGAAAAAGGAATGAATCAACAAGAACGAAAAGAGTGGGAAGCTCTTTGCAGACAGTATAATGTAGACTCCCTGCAAGAAGCGATTCAAGGCTGCCGGGAAGAATTAGAATTTCTCATTCACTGTGCCGAACGGCTCGAACCTTGTACAGAGCAAGATGAAGACAGCAAGAAACGCCGTTTAACACATACAGACAACGCCGCTTTTCCACACTAGGAAGCGCCGTTTAACAGATGCAGGAAACGCCGTTTCTCCTTGCTAAATTCAGAGAAGCGGCTATTTTTTTAACAGAGTATAATTTTATTAACATTTATCAGTATCAAGTATGGAAAATTGGAGATTTATTGAAGAAAACCCCGACTATATGATTTCAGATCATGGGCGGGTATTGAGTTTCAAGGGCAAATCGAAGTTAATTCTTTGCACTAGAATCATCGGAACCGGTTATGAAACGGTATCACTCCTGAATAAAGGAATTTGTACCGATTACCACGTCCACCGCTTAATTGCCAAGGCATTTATTCCGAACCCGAAACATCTGCCGCAAATAAACCACCTTGACGGAAACACGATGAACAACCACGTGTCAAACCTTGAATGGTGCGATGCATACACCAACACGATGCACGCCATCCGCACAGGATTACGCCCCACCGGAACAGGTTCCCGCAAAACTCCCTACGCCGTAACGGATGCGAAAGGAATCATTTTACGTGCCTACCCGTCTATGAAAGAAATGGGCAGAGAGGAACGCCTGAAACCGTCACACCAACACTGGCTCATCCTGCAACTGAAACATCCGGATCGTGTATGGCTACATAACCTACGTGCAAGGCAACATCGGGGAAACGATTTCATGAAGGTTCCCTTTGCCAATTCATCGGCTTTATCCAAACTGCCTGTCTTTTTAAACTCACCGGCAATAACGGATACGGCTGTACCACCGATTCACGCTCCTTTCACTCCGGTGCACCACTCGGTGACAAAGCAATATTACCGTCAACTGTCTGCAGAGGAGGCTGCCGCCTTCGGATTCACCTCCCCTACTATACGCAAACAAGAAAGGAGGATTTCACAATGAGAGACACCATCATCATCCACTGTTCCGCCACTCGTGCGGGACAGGATTTTACCGCTGCCGACATCGACCGCTGGCATCGTCAACGCGGCTTCCGTTCTATCGGTTATCACTTCGTCGTCCGTCTCGACGGCACGGTTGAACCGGGAAGGGATGTTGCCCTCGACGGAGCACATTGCACGGGATGGAATCATCGGTCTATCGGTATCTGCTACATTGGCGGACTGGACAGGAACGGTCGGCCTGCCGACACACGAACGGAAGCGCAGCGTGAAGCACTTGTCCGGCTGGTAGAAGATTTGCGCCTTGTCTTCCCTTCTCTGCAACAGGTGATAGGACATCGGGACACCAGTCCCGACCTTAATGGAGACGGTATTATCTCACCGAACGAGTATATAAAATCCTGCCCCTGCTTCGATGTAAAAGCGGAGTTTATTCAATAATTATCAATTATTTACAATCAGTAATTTATCATCATGGCCCGCATTTCCAAACCCGGATTAGATTATTTTCCCCTCGATGTCAATTTTCTGCAGGACAGAAAAGTACGCCGCATCTCCTGTCGCCACCATGCGGCAGGGATTGCTGCGCTCACTTCACTGCTTTGCCTCATTTATAAAGAGAAAGGTTATTATATTTCGTGGAACAAAGACACGCTCTTCGACATCGCCCAAGAAGCGTGTTGCGGGGAGGAGGAAATGCAGGCCATCATTGATGATTGCCTGGCGGTAGGGCTGTTCGACGATCTTATATATAAGGAGTACGGTGTATTGACTTCACAGGCCATTCAGGAACAATATCATAAAATCATCACCGACAGCCGGAGAAAATACAAATTACCTCTGGAACATTTCTGGCTTATCAAGGAAGATTTTAAAGATGTAACAGAATCCCATGATTTTGCTACAACAATGCCACAAACAAAAGAGGAAACGGATACAGATACCAAAGGTAAACAGGAAATGGATATGGAAAATGAGAGCAAATCTGAAATCAAAAAAGACAAAGAGACAGAGAGACAAGGAAAATGCGAAAAAAAGAATGAGAGGATAATGCCGCCCGTTCCGTCAAACAGCGTTTTTCAGGCTTCGCCTGTCGTTGTAGAGGGTTTGTCTTTGGATAAATCGATTGGAAGAGAAAAAACGGAATCTACTGCGGAGACGGTTTCTGAAACAACTTCGGGAACAGCTCCGAAAACAGCTCCGGGAACAGCTCCGAAAACGGTCTTAGAAACAGCTCCGAAAACGATTTCGGAAGGGATGCAAACGGGAGGGGGATCGGAAGCTATACTTCTACTAAATATGCAAACAATCGGTATCCGGAACGAACAGACCGTGAAAGCGATTGCCGCCCTTGCCCGACGTAAAGAACTGGGAGGTCCCGGCGGGATTTTATGGAAAATCCTTAGTTCCCAATACCGCCCTACCCTACTCAAAAAGAACGAACCGGGTGATTACATTCTTTGGGCGCTCAATCATCCGACAGAATTTGAGAACACATACAACGGGACACTGAAAAAGCTAATCAGGGGAAGATAAACCGGGGAAAAAGTCTGAATATAAAAACGAAGTATGCCATCATCATTCGTTTATATCATAAATTCAGGCAAAGAAAGATAGAAAACCAAAAACTATCGCATCTTTATCATACAAGGAAAAGGCCTCGACTTGTAGAGCCAGTATTTGTAACTCGAGAAACCAAAGAATAGAATAAATCATAAAAAAGGAAGAAAAAGAACCTATCAATTTGTTATTCTAAAAAAGATTTGTACCTTTGTAGTACAAATTACCCCCCTTAGTTGAGAAATACTAAGGCTGACCCATCAATTAAAGATGGGTTTTTTTATATATAACACTATGGAAGACAAAAAGAAAGTAATAGTCTATGTAGACGGTTTTAATTTCTATTACGGGCTGAAGTCCAAAAAATGGAAAATGTGTTATTGGCTGGATTTAGTCAGCTTCTTTAATAGTTTTCTAAAGTCCTATCAAGAATTGGTAGAAGTCAATTATTTTTCAGCTCGTCCAACAGATGCAGGCAAACACGATAGACAAGATAAACTATTTCAAGCAAACAAATGTAACCCCAAATTTAACTTGATATTGGGTAAATACCTCAAAAAAGAGATTAAATGCCGTTATTGCGGTGGTATCATTCATTCTTTTGAAGAAAAAGAGACAGATGTACGAATAGCTACAAAGATTCTGTCGGACGCCTATAAAAAGCGCTGTGACATTGCTATCATTGTATCAGCAGACAGCGATTTAAT
Source organism: Bacteroides luhongzhouii (assembly GCF_009193295.2). NCBI lineage: Bacteria > Pseudomonadati > Bacteroidota > Bacteroidia > Bacteroidales > Bacteroidaceae > Bacteroides > Bacteroides luhongzhouii. The sequence goes on from NZ_CP059973.1 coordinate 5,484,994, forward strand.
ACCACCTGTAGAGCTAATAAGAGAATTTAACCCATCACAAAAGGTCTATGTATATTTTCCTCCTAACAGATATTCATCTAACTTATCGAACCTAAGTGATGGCACACGTAAACTTGATGGCGCTTTTAATATATTCAAGAAACATATATTACCCCAAAAAGTGCAGCTACCAAACGGATATGTAATAGAACGCCCGGATGAGTGGAAATAAGATTTTATATCGACCTATCTTGCCGTTCAAGGCACGAAAAGCTGTCTTCGAGAAATTGGAAGATATCGCTGATGTGGCTTCTATGTCTCCGGAAGACAGGGAGCGATACGACAATAGCGTCAAGGTGTACCGCGATTATTTGGTGACAATGGATGCAGCTGAACAAAAAGGGATGAAAGAAGGCGCCCAAAAAGCCCAACTACAAATAGCCCGGAATATGAAAGCCAAAGGGATAGACAACCAATCTATTGCCGAATGTACTGATTTACCTTTAAGCATGATCGAAGAGTTATAGAGTAAACAAATCGTTTACGAACGAATAAAACAAAAGAGGTGAGTTCCCCTTCACAGGGTAGCCCACCTCTTTCTCTTCATACACAAACATTCAAATAATCAGGTACCAGATGCTCGTCAATGTAACGGATGCCATCCATTTTAAACATACCTCCCTACATACGGCCGCCACCCAAAGCCTGATACAACGTAATCACACCCTGAATTTCGGTAAAGCGGTTCGCCACTTGTGACAGTTGCGCGTTGAGCAACGTCTGTTGTGCCGTCAGCACTTCCAGATAAGTGGTGTTGCCATGCTTCATCAACAGGCTCGTGCTCTTGGCGGCTGTTTGCAAAGATGCCACCTGCTTGTCGTAGTAGTCGGCTTTCTCGCGGGCAGTCTGATACTTCACCAGTGCTTCGTTCACTTCCACACCTGCATTCAGCAAGGTTTGTTCGAAGCTAAGGCGGGCTTCCTCTTGCTGGGCTTTCGCTATTTTCAGCTGGGCGATGTTGGCGCCTTTATTAAATAGAGGCTGCGTCAGAGAAGCTACGGCAGAAGCCAGAAACTTACCCGGATTGACAATCATCCCCCCTGCACTATTAGTCCAGCCTGCGCTGCCACTCAACGTAATGGAAGGATAGAAAGCGGCACGGGCGGCATTGGTGGTGTAGAAAGCCTGCGCCAACGAGAATTCTGCGCTACGCACATCGGGACGGTTGGAAAGCATCTGCAAGGGAACACCTACGGAGAAGTTTTCCGGCAACTGCTGGTTCCCCAGTTTGCCACGCTGTATCTCATGGGGAGTTTCCGCCAGCAACAACGCCAGTGAATTCTCTGCCTGGTTGATTTGTTCTTTCAGGTCGAGCACGGTGGTACATATATTATAATAGGTAGCCTCCGTCTGTGCCAGTCCCGCCTCGTTCACCATACCGGCTTTTTTCATGGCACGAGTGGCGTTCACGCTTTCCTTCCAGGCAGCTTCGGTGGCAACAGCTATCTCATACTGCGAATCGAGCATCAACAAAGTGTAATAGGTGTTGGCAACAGATGCCACCAATTGTGTCTTTACAGCTTGTTCATATTCCTTGCTCTGCTCATAAGCAGCTTTCGCACGACGCTTTGCGGTGGTCACTTTTCCGAAAATATCCAGTTCCCACGAAGCGGTCACGGGCAAAGAGTAAGTCTGCGTCGCCTTTCCACGGTCGAAGCTGCTGGCAGCCCCTTCCGGCGCAAGGAATAAAGAAGGCAGATAAGACAGTTTGGACGTCAGCAAGGTAGCTTCCGCTTCTTTCACACGCAAGTGGGCAGTCTGCATATCGGTGTTGCGCACAAGTGCCGAGTCAATCAGACTTTGCAAAGACGGGTCGGTAAAGACCTCCCGCCACGAGAGGTTGCCGAAGTTTGCCGTATCGGCGACAGCAACTGACTCGCTGCCGTAAAGTCCTTCGGGAACTTCCGACACCGGTTTGTATTTATTATAGATACCGCAACTACTCAAAACGAGTGTTGCCGCGGACAGAATTATTATTTTTCTCATTCAACTATAAATTTATGATATAAACTAATGAGGAGGACAGATTCACTGTTTCCTAATTAAATGCTTATTTTATCTTTCAGACAGAAGAACAAAAGAACAAATATTGAACTTATGGTCAACGTTCCATTGCAACGATTGTATTCATTATATCAACCACATGAATTACATTGATTATATGACTACATCGACTTTATCTTTTACACTAATGTTCTTCTGTCTAAAAATCAGAATTACTCTTTTCCAGCCTTGGACTTTTCTTCCTCGCTCACTTTGATTTCCTCTTCAATCTGCCAATCATGCGTAGGGGCGCTCTGTACGGGACGGAAACGCTCCTGCAACCATTGGAAAGCGATGAACAAGGTTGGCACGATGAAAAGCAACGCCAGCGTACCGATAGTCATACCGCCAACTACTCCCGTACCCAATGAGCGGTTACCGTTAGCTCCTACTCCACTGGACATCATCAGCGGGAACAGACCGAAAATCATCGTCAAAGCCGTCATCAGAATCGGGCGCAAACGGGCTTTGGCCGCACTGACAGCAGAAGCAATCAGTCCCATACCGGCCTTACGGCGTTCGGCAGCATATTCCGTCAGCAAGATAGCCGTTTTTGCCAGCAGACCGATCAACATAATCAGCCCCGTTTGCAGATAAATATTATTCTCCAATCCGAACATCCAGGCGAAAAGGAAGCTACCCATCAATCCGCAAGGCACACTCAAAAGAACGGCGAACGGAATAATGAAGCTCTCATAAAGCGCGCTTAGAATGAGGTAAATCATCAGGAAGCAGATACCGAAAATAATCATCGTCGTACCGCTTTGCTGGTTTTCCTCACGGGTGATACCTCCGTAGTCATAGCCGTAACCTTTCGGAAGAGACTGTTCCGCCGTTTCCTGCACAGCCTTGATCGCGTCTCCCGTACTGTATCCATCGGCCGGCATCGCGTTCACCGCAATAGAATTATACATATTGAAACGGCTCAACGACTCCGCACCATAACTGCGGGTCAGCGTAACGAACTGGCTTAACGGAGCCATCTCACCATTAGACATACGTACAAAAGCGTTGTCGAGCGAAGTCTCGTCCAGACGGAACATCGGATCGGCCTGAATCATGACACGGTACACTTTAGAGAAACGGTTGAAGTTGGACACATACTGACCACCGTAGTAGCCGGACAGCGTACTCAGCACCGCGTCAGGCGTGATACCTGCACGCTTACATTTAGCCGCATCCACCTCTACCGTCCATTGCGGATAGCGCACGTCGAACGTCGAATAAGCCATTGCTATTTCAGGCCGTTGGTTCAACGCTCCCAAATATTGCTGGGTAGTGGTGAAGAACTCATTGATATCACCGCCCATCTTGTCCTGCATGTGGAGCTCGAGGGCATTACCCATACCGTAGCCCGGAATCATACCCGGTGAGATGGCGAACACACTGGCATCCTTAATATCAGCCGTACGGGCATACACCTGCCCGATCACCGACTGCACATTATCCGCGTCATCCGGTCGTTCGTCCCACGGTTTCAGCTTGAGAATCAGCATGCCGAACGAACTTCCCTGTCCTGCCAACAATCCGTAACCGGCCACTTTCTGCACGTGCTTCAGTTGAGGGATTGCCATCAAACGTTTTTCAATGCGTTCCATCACTTCATCGGTGGTCGACAACGAGCTACCTGCCGCCGTACTTACATTCACAAAAACAACTCCCTGATCCTCATCCGGCACCAGACTGGTCTTTGTCGTATTCATCAGGAACACAAGCAACACTACGGAACAAGCCAGCAACGACCATGTGAGCCATCTGCGCTTGATAAAGAACAACACAATCGTCTTATATTTATCCACCATCACATCGAAAGCCGAATTGAAAGACTTACGGAAACGTGCCGCAAAGTTGTTCTTCTGCGTTCCGTCTTCATTGATGTAAGGTTTCAGCAGCAATGCGCACAAAGCCGGACTCAAAGTCAACGCGTTGATGGCCGAGATGCCTACCGCAACCGCCATCGTCAACCCGAACTGTGTATAGAACGTACCGGAAGTGCCGCCCATAAAGGACACCGGAATAAATACCGCCATAAACACCAGTGAAGAAGTGATAACAGCATTACTGATACCTTTCATCGCGTCGATACTTGCCATATACGACGACCTGTAGCCCACATCGAACCGTGCCTGCACCGCCTCGACGACAATAATGGCATCATCCACCACCGTACCGATCACAAGCACGAGCGCAAACAGTGTCAACAGGTTGATACTGAATCCCGCTATCGCCATGAAAGCGAACGTACCTACCAGTGACACAACGATTCCGACCAAAGGAATCAATGTGGAACGGAAGTCCTGCAAGAAAACGTACACCACGAGGATAACGAGGATAATTGCCTCGATCAACGTCTTCACCACCTCATGAATGGAAGCGAACAGGAAGTCGTTGGAGCTCATCATCTGTGTCAGCTCCACTCCTTTCGGAAGATCCTTGCGTGCCTCATCGAGGAATCTGTCGATGTTCCGGTTTACTTCCGTCGCATTGGAACCTGCCGTCTGGAACACCATACAAGATATACCTGGATGACCGTCCATACCGCCGTGATAAGCGTAGCTGTCCTGTCCTAGTTGTATGTCGGCAATATCTTTCAGTTTCAACACCTCGCCATTATCGGTAGAACGGATGACGATGTCACCAAATTCTTCGGGGGTAATCAGACGTCCCTTGTACTTCATTGTATATTGGTACGTTTCATTCGAGTTCTCACCAAACGAACCGGTTGCCGATTCGATATTCTGCTCGGCAAGCACACCGGTGATGTCGGACGGAATCAGTTTGTACTGTGCCATCACATCCGGCTTCATCCAGACACGCATACTATATTCACCACCCATAATCATCATATCACCCACACCGGAAATACGAAGAATCTGTGGTTTCAGGTTGATGCTGATATAATTGGACAAGAAATTCTCGTCATAACTCTCGTCCGGGCTGGACAAAGAGAACATCTGCAAGATACTCGTCTGCCGCTTGGAAGTGGTCACACCGACCTGGGTGACTTCCGCCGGAAGCTGTCCTGTAGCACGCGACACACGGTTTTGCACGTTGACAGCCGCCATATCAGGGTCAGTGCCCTGCTTAAAATAGACGGTGATGCTCACCGAACCGGCATTGGTGGCGGAAGAAGTCATGTAGGTCATGTTCTCCACCCCATTGATCGCCTCTTCCAAAGGCGCGATTACACTCTTCTGCAACGTCTCCGCACTGGCACCATAATAGGTGGTACTCACCATAATGGTAGGCGGAGCAATATCGGGGTACTGCTCAACAGGCAGACTGAACAGCCCGATGATACCCACTACGACAATCGTAATAGAGATGACTGCCGATAATACGGGGCGTTCTATAAAGGTTCTTAAATTCATGAATGATTCCTCCTTGGTTTAATTTTCAGTAGTTGTTGCCGGAGACGTCATGGCTGTCTCTGCCGACTGGGGTTGAGCGGCCTTCGCCTTAACGGGAGTACCTTCACGAAGCAATCCTACGCCTTCGGCCACAATCACATCTCCCGGTGCCAGCCCTTCATCTACAATAAATTCCCGACCGCCATCGACGCGAGTCACCTGTACCGGGCTTGATTGAGCTTTACCGTCCACTACTTTATACACATATCTCTTATCCTGTATTTCGAAAGTGGCAGCCTGCGGAATGATCAACGCTCCCGTTTTCCGCACAGGGACAATCACATTACCCGCACCACCGCTATGCAACAATCCTTCCTTATTCGGAAAAACAGCACGCAGACTGACCGTACCCGTCGAACGATCGATCACTCCACTAATCGACTCGATCTGTCCTTGCTCGGGATAAGTCGATTTATCGTTGAGTTGCAGATCGATGGCAGGCATATTTTTCAGCGCCTCTTCTTTGGAACCGTATTGGCGGATGAGTCCCAGCAACTGATTTTCCGTCATGGAGAAATAAACATACATATCCGAATTGTCGGAAACCGTCGTCAGCGGTTGGGCAAGAGCGGAACTTACCAAAGCTCCTACACGGTAAGGCAATGTACCCACCACTCCGTCTGCCGGACTCTTCACAACCGTATAAGAAAGATTGTTGCGGGCACTTACTTCCTGCGCTTTTGTCTGCGCCAGCTGTGCCTTGGCAGCCAATAGGGAGTTTTTCGCCGTACTCAAATCGAAAGAGGAAACTACGTTCGCTTTATACAGTTCCTCTTTACTGTCATACGTCAGTTGTGCCGTAGCCAGAGAGGCTTTTGCCGATTCAACGTTTGCCACTGCCGTCTGCAAAGCAGCTTCATACGGCACCTGATCGATGATAAACAACGTCTGTCCGTTCTTCACGCGTTGACCTTCCGTCACACAAACTTTAGTCAGCGTACCACTCACCTGGGGATAAATATCAATATCCTGACGCCCGCGGATGGTTGCCGAGTAAGTGCTTGAAATCATCCGGTCGGCCGGAACAACGGTCATCACTTCGTATTCTGTTTCCATTTGTGCCGGGGGAGCCTGTTTACAGCCTGTCGCAGCAACCATACAGCAGAGCAACAATAATCCCTGCTTCATTTTACATACCTTTTTAATCATTTCTGTTACCTATTAAATATTTTTAAATGCGGCAAAGGTAGACTGTTTTCTTCATAGAAAACTGGACTTAGTATCTTCAGTTTTGTTCATTTTAGGAACATTAAAACCGATATTTAGTAAAAAAGTCCTATTTTTGCACCCAAAATAAGAATAACAATGGAATCAAAAAACTCTAACCTAGCCATACTTCGTGAACCGTTTGTTGCCGGAATGGACGAAAACCTGTCTCCAATTATGCAACGCCTGTGGAAACTGGAAGGGGGCGCCATCTATTTTTGCCGAAGCGGATGGGCACACGTCACGATTGACTTGAAAGACTATGAAATTGTCGAAAATACTCAAATCGTGCTCTTGCCGGGAACGATTATCCGTGTCAACGGCAGCAGCAGTGATTTCACAGCTTCTTTCTTCGGATTCCCCAAAGAAATGTTTCGCGAAGCCTGCCTCCGTTTCGAGCCGATCTTCTTCCGGTTCATCAAAGAAAAACCGTGCTATACACTCAAGGATGAAAACACAGGAGCAATCAACGGGTTAATACGTGCCACGACAGCTATATACAACGATCGTGAAAACCGTTTCCGCAACCAAATCGCCAAAAATCATCTCCAGTCGTTTATGCTGGATATTTATGATAAGTGTTACCGCTACTTCGACCGGCAGGAAATCGAAGGAGGAAGCCGGCAGGATGAAATCTTCAAGAATTTCATCGCACTGGTGCACGAAAACTGCATCGCTGAAAGGGAAGTAACCTTCTACGCCAACAAGCTCTGTATCTCCACCAAATATCTGACAGGTATCTGCAAGAGCGTGACGGGCGACGCCGCCAAAAAGATTATCGACGACTTCGCCATCCTGGAGATAAAAGTGCTGCTTCAATCCACCGGACTGACAATTCAGGAAATAGCCGACCGGCTCGGTTTTCCCGATCAGTCGTATCTAGGCAGGTATTTCAAACGACATGAGGGGATGTCGCCAAAGGAGTATCAGAGCAAATATTCTATCTAATAACAAAAATAGCACAGACGGGCGAGCATGGTGTATTTTTTCCACCTATACACCACTCCGCCTAAATTATTCTGCACTTTCATTGTCTTGTAATCCCTGATAAAGTTTGCTTTCCAGTTCTTCGATGGAAGGCAGTCCGGATTTTATATCGTGAGGGATTGATTTACCTAACTCATAATCGGAAATACCTATTGGTTTGCGCACATCACGTAAAGCATATTCAGCCATGATGCGATCTTTGTTCTGACAAAGAAGCAAACCAATCGTCTGATTATCACCTTCCCGGCAAAGAATATCATCTACTGCAGAACAATAGAAATTCAGTTTACCGATATATTCGGGTTGGAAGTCCCCTTTTTTCAACTCCACAACTAAATACCTGTGCATAAACACATTATACATCAAGATGTCAATATAGAAATCATTGCCGGACACTTCAATATGATACTGTCTGCCCATGAAGGCGAAGCCTGCTCCCATTTCGAGAAGGAACTTTTCAATATGCTTAACCAACCCTAACTCTACATCTCTTTCGTTATATTCGTCAGTGAAAGTCAGCATATCAAAAATATAGGGGTCTTTTAAGGTTTCTTTTACCTGCTTGGCTTGTATTTCCGGGAGAGTGGTATCGAAATTGTTTGCCAATGCTCCGTAAGTATGGTAGTAGTCCTGATTGATAGCTTCAATTAAGAAATTACGACTCCATCCACTCTTCAAACATTGAATCATGTACCAATAGCGGGCTTTCAGGTCTTTTACTCGTTGTATTAAAGTGATGTTGTGTGACCAGCTTAACTGTTTTATCGGCAATACTATGGAAGCTTCCTGCAAATGCGCAACCGCTGGTTGCGCATTTGTAAGTTGCTGATTATATTCATTATAGAATTGAATCATCACCTGACAATTTCTTTTTGAAAAGCCCTTCACTTTCGGATAATCATTCTTCAGGTCATTGGCAAGCTGTTCAAGTGCATTGTTCCCCCATCCTATCTGCTTCTGGCTTTCACAAAGAAGTTTGCCGATGTCCCAATACATAGAAAGCATTTCTTCATTAGCGGAATAAATCGCTTTTTTCTGTGCGAGTGCCACCCGTGCTTTGACTTGTTTAAGCAAAACAGCGTAGTTAAATATACTATTTTGAATTTCCATTTATTATTTTTCGTTTTAGATTAAAGACACTATAGGTTATTCCTACCCAAGCATCATTCAGCCGATTGCCTCAAAGCAAAGAGACCTTTCTTGGTAATAGAGTGGCAAATATAATGATAATTGAAGCATTACGGATGCACTATCCGATAAATTTGCCTGCCTTTTCCGTCATACCACAACTTTGTCACGAGTGCAAACTTATATTTATCCAGTTGGACGTTACTCCAGAAGACACAGAGAATATAAAGCCATTCAATTGCGGAAACGACGATTTGAATGGCTTTTTGTTGGAAGATGCCCGCTTTTACCGAGAGAAGTTAATTGAATGATAAAATATCCCAGACAACTATAGATATATTCTCTCCAAGTTCCTCCTATCAGAAACACCCTAACCGGAACATTGGCAGACCTTCTAAATTAGTCTTTCATCACAGTATATACCGCCACTTTCGTCGCCATCCGCCTCATCGCCCAAAGTGCACAAAGCAGGGAGCAGATGGCACAGACAACAAACGTTATTCCGGTAGATACAAGGATATTTCCTATACCAACCAATGGAGAAACAATGCCTCCGGAAGCGAAACAGAGGGCACCCAACAGGGCGGAAGCTGCTCCGGCATATCGCCGTTCGCTGTCCATGGCTAAGGTGGTGGAAGAAGTAAAGGTCAGTCCCATCATAAAGAGCAATGCGAACATCAGTAATTCATACGTCCAGAAGCTGCAACCGCTATACAAGGCTCCCATCAGGCAAAGCGACAAGCACAACATTCCTACACAACCGATCAGTGTCCCGTTTTCCGTGCGACGGAATTTTACGGAAAGAGCTGCCGCTACTCCGATAGCTACTGCATTCACTGCAAAACAAACACTAAAAGCCAACGGAGAAAATCCGTAATGTTGCTGCACGATGAAGGGAGAAGAGGCAATGTAAGCAAACAGGATGCCTTGCGCAAACGCCAGTTGCAGGACATAGAGCATATAACGGCGGTTATGAACGATCACACCGAAACTACGGAAAGTGGAAACGACACCTGTCTTCGAGCGTTGCTCCACAGGGAGCGATTCTTTAAAACGGATACAGCCTATCCACAAGAGTACTCCAATAAACAGCAAAATCACAAAAATTCCTTTCCATCCGATAGTCCCGGTCACCAACCCTCCGACTACCGGAGCCGCAACAGGAGCCACACCATTAATCGCGCCAATCACCGCCAGCATCTTGGCCAACTCCTTCCCCGAAAACTTATCAGTAGCCACCGAACGGGAAATAACGATACCGCCTGCTCCTCCGATTCCCTGCACCAACCTCAACGTTATAAACGAATAAATGTCCGGGGCAAAAAGACAGAACACTGTGGAAATGATAAATAGTATCATCGAAACGAGCAACAACGGACGTCGGCCGTATTTATCACTTAAGGGTCCGAAAAAGATTTGTCCCAATGCCAGCCCGATCATGCTCGTAGTAAGCCCTAATTGCACCATAGACGAACGGGTAGAAAAATAGTCTGTCATTGCTGGCAGACTAGGCAAATACATATCCGTAACAAAAGGTCCGAACGCTGACAACATACCAAGCAAAATCAGCAAAAACATCTTTGAGTTCTCCTGTTTTATCATTGTATTCATATTATTTACTATAACATTCATAATCAATCATTTAAATTCGGGGGCAAAGGTACACGTTTTCTATGGCTTACCAGTAGACTTAATCAGAACAAAACCGGCTCTTTTCAGAACAACCCTCTCTTTTCTTTGTATTAAAGTTCCATAACCTTGACAATCATGAATAGCAGGGCATGCATATATGAACTTACGTTCATGGGATGAGACTACTTTCCTCTACCCAACATACCATTCGACAATCGTTAAAAAACATTATATTTAGACATCTATAAGGTTACAACTTACCTGTTTTTTTTCATAATTTCGCAAATCCAAAATAGAAAACAGGTATTAAGATGAAACTAAGATATTATCAAATCGACATTCGTTACAAGAACAAAATGCATGACTTTCACGGTTGGGGTGTGGAAGTGCAAATTTGATAATTCGGTCTTCACTACAGAGAATTTACCATAGAAAATTCAAACTTCTACTATTAATTAAATTTCTTTTCACTTTATGAGCAAAAAAAGATGGCTCATAGTGCTGCTATACGCCGTACTTTGTAGCCAAAGACTGTTTGCCCAGACGCTTGACAAGAGAGTTTTGGGCATTAACGAAATGTTCCGTCTGGCAGACGAGAACAGTCAGAGTATTCAAACGTATAAAACGGGGGAAGAGGCAGCCAAAGAAGCTTTGAAAGCTGCCAAGTCACAACGTTTACCGGACATAGGGGCTTCACTTTCATTCAGTTACCTGGGTGACGGATATTTGTGGGACCGTGATTTCAAAAACGGGCAAAACATTCCTATGCCGCACTTCGGCAATAACTTTGCTTTGGAGGCACAGCAAGTGATTTATGCCGGTGGAGCCATCAACAGCAGCATTACTCTGGCAGAACTCGGGCAACAAATGGCTGCATTGGACTGGCAAAAGAACCGTCAGGAGATCCGTTTTCTTCTGACCGGCTATTATCTGGATTTATATAAATTGAATAACCAGTTGCAAGTGTTACAAAAAAATCTGGACCTGACGGAACAGGTGATCCGCAACATGGAATCACGCCGTACGCAGGGAACAGCTTTAAAGAATGATATCACCCGTTATGAACTGCAGAAAGAGACGCTTAAACTGCAACTGGCAAAGGTGCAGGATGCCTGCAAAATTATGAATCACCAACTGGTGACTACGCTACACCTGCCCGCCGGAACAGAAATCGTCCCTGATCCTACCTTGTTGGATGAGGAAGTAAAAGCACTGGCAGAAAACGACTGGCAAATGATGGCGGCCCAAAGTAATGTCGGCCTGCAACAAGCCCAGCTGTCTGTACAAATGAGCGAGCAGAAAGTAAAACTGGAACGTTCGGAACTGCTTCCCAAAATTGCTCTTGTAGCCGGAGAGCATTTGGACGGTCCTATCACGATTGAAGTCCCGGTACTAGATAACAACTTCAATTACTGGTATGTGGGTGTCGGCATAAAATACAACCTTTCTTCTTTATTCAAAAATAACAAAAAAGTACGTCAGGCAAAATTGAACGCACGCAGAGCACAGGAAGAATATTCATTGGCACAGGAACAAATAGAAAACGGAGTTCAGGCAAATTATGTCAACTTCCTCACTTCTTTTACTGACTTACGTACGCAGGAGAAAAGCGTAGAACTCGCCGACCAAAATTATAATGTTATCAGCAACCGCTATAAAAATGATCTCGCTCTGCTCACCGATATGCTCGACGCCAGCAACATGAAACTAAGCGCCGACCTCGGTCTGGTCAATGCACGCATCAACTTGATATACAGTTACTATAAAATGAAATATATCACACATACCCTATAGATTTTACGATTAGACAATTTGGATTGTAAATTAAGAGAATGAAATTACTTACTGTTTAAAATATAAATGATTATGATAGCTAGAAAAACCCAGAAGATTATATATAATATTGTGATAATCTGTCTTCTTATCGGTGGTATCACCTATGTTTGTTCCCGGTTCATTCACCTTGGAAACATTGAATATACTGATAATGCGCAGGTGAGACAACATATCACGCCAATCAACACTCGTGTTCCGGGGTTCATCAAAAAAATCTGTTTCGACGAGTATCAGCAAGTACACAAAGGCGACACGCTCCTTATCATCGAAGATACTGAATTTCGCCTCCGTGTGGCACAGGCAGAAGCTGATTTAGCTAATGCTACCGCAGGACGGCAGGCCACTACCGTCGGCATCGCCACTACTCAAAACAACTTGAGCGTGAGCGACGCAAGCATTGAGGAAGTGCGTGTACAAATGGAAAATGCAAGACGCGAACTGAATCGTTTCGAAAAATTATTGCAGGAAGATGCAGTGACAAAACAACAATATGACAACGTGCATACAGCTTACGAAGCTGCCAAAGCCCGTTATGAACAGGTGTCACGAGCTAAATTGTCTACATCTTTAGTGAAAAGCGAGCAAACCCATCGTTTAGGACAAAATGAGGCAGGTGTCCGCCTGGCAGAAGCTGCATTAGAGCTTGCCCGTCTGAATCTTTCTTATACAATCATCATTGCTCCATGTGACGGTACCACAGGAAAGAAAGAAATTTTGGAAGGCCAGCTGGTACAGCCGGGACAAACAATGGTCGACATCGTAGACAGCAGCGACCTGTGGGTAATCGCCAATTATCGCGAAACCCAGCTTCCGAATATCAAGGAAGGCGCAGAAGTGGAAATTACAGCGGATGCTGTGCCAAACATAACATTCAAAGGAGTAGTAGAATCTATTTCCGACGCAACAGGAGCTGCTTTCTCTATGATTCCACAAGATAACGCCACCGGTAATTTCGTCAAAGTGGAGCAACGTATTCCCGTACGTATCAGTCTGAAAGGAAACAAACCGGAAGATTTGAAACGTATGCGTGCAGGCTTCAACGTAGAATGTGAGGTGAAGTACTAACCGCTTCAACCCTTTATCGTTTTAATTATCAATTGCTTTAATTTTTAATTTCTAATCTTTAATTTTTATGAGCGCTCCTGTTCTGAACGGTCCTTTCGTTATGCCAATGTTCCGCAGCTTCGTACCGCGGAGGATGCAGCCGTGGATTTATCTTTTCATTGCCGTCACCTTCCAGTTATCGGGCGGTGTCTATCTGGGTGCATTGAATCAGATGATCGGCAGCATGGCACTGATGCGTGAGGATATTTTAATGTGCATGTACGCTAATCTGGCAGGTATGGCGATCTATTTCCCGTTATTGTTTCGCATAAAGTTTCGTTTTACCAATAAAACCCTACTCACGTCGGCAGCATTGGGAGTCTTACTCTGTAACTTGATAGCTCCACATATCACCTTCCTCCCACTGTTGTGGCTGATCTGTTTCATCGAAGGAATGTGCAAAATACAGGGAACTTTTGAATGTATGTCCAACATTCAGTTATGGATGACCCCTAAACGGGATTTCACGGTTTTCTTTCCCTGGCTTCATATTGTAATTCTGGGAAGTATTCAACTGTCCGACCTGATTACGACTTATTTAATGTATCACTACCACTGGACATATATGAATCTGTTCATCGCCGGATTAATGCTGATCGTCCTGCTGATTCAGTTTACCTGTGTGAAACATTTCAGGTTCATGCGTAAATTTCCCCTGTTCGGTATCGACTGGCTGGGTGGAGTGCTCTGGGCCGCCTTATTAGCGGAAATCGCCTTCCTCTTCAACTACGGAGACTGGTATGACTGGTGGAACAGCCCGGTAATCCGCCAACTGACTATCGTGATTTTCATCACTTTGGGTATCTGTATTTGGCGTATGATGACAATCCGCCATCCTTTTCTCGAACCGAAGATGTGGACTTATCGCCACTTTTGGTCCTTATTAGGACTAGTCACATTAGTGGAAGCGTTTCTTGCAACCGAGCATGTATTAGAAGAAGTCTTCTACGAAGAAGTGATGAAATATGAAGAACTGGTCAGTTCACAACTCGACTGGTTTGCCATTATCGGTATCGTTTGTGGTTGTGTATTCTCTTATTGGTGGATGCACATCAAACAATACAACTATGTGCGCTTGATTATTGTCGGCTTCGTTGGGCTGATCGGTTATCTGATCGGTTTTTACCTGACTCTATCTACTGATATACATATTTCACAACTCTACTTGCCAACGGTATGCAGGGGATTTGCCTATGCTGTTTTAAGTGCCACTTTCATGGTGTGTCTGGAAGAAACCATGACATTCCAGCATTTCTTTCAGGGGTTAAGTGTATTCAATATGCTGCACATGGTAGTTGGCGGTGTGTTGGGTTGTGCAGTCTATGCGCAGGGATTGGCCTATTATGTTCCGGATAACCTGGCTCGTTACGGTTCGGCCATCGATCATGTGTCTTTCAGTAGCAATCCGTTTAACCTCGGGCATTATATGGAAGAGTTTATCAGTCAGATGATGGAAATAAGCATCAAACAAATTTATGGCTGGGTGGCTTATGCCTGTATCTTCCTTTTCCTATTATTATTGCTTTATGATTTTCCGGTTCGCCGTTCATTGAAAAGCATACCAAGTTGGAGAGACGTGGCAAGAGAGGTAAAAAACACATTTTGGCGGACAACGCATACACCGTCCGGAAAAGAAAAATAAAAGATAACCTATCCACCTATTGACTATATAGCACTACATCATAAAAAGGATAGTTCATACCGATTCATTACGAAAACCAACTTTCGAAAAGCACCGGTGTAAACTATCCTTTTTTCAGACCTGTTCTTTATTATATCTTTATAAAGATCCGCTTTTTGTACAAGACCCACACAATCAAATAATTGAGTCCGATAAACAGAAGTCCGTAAATCAGAGAGGCCAAATAAGCGTCGGGAAGAATGAGCCGGATGGAGGCATAAATCCTCCCTTGCAGACTAATTCCACCAACTGTGATAACCTCGAGTAGAGTAGCCAACACGCCGGCCACCACATAGATGAACAACGGATTCGTGCCAAAAACATGGAAAGGATACGCCCATTTCTGTTTTTTACGAATATCAATAAGCCAGGTGAGAAGCACAAGAAATAAAGAAGCAAAACCACAGGTTACCAAGACAAAAGTCGGACTCCATACCTTTTTATTCAACGGGCAACCGTAACTAAGCAACCATCCGGCAAATAAAAGAACAATACCAAGTATGGATATCTGTAACAACCGGTGATGAATTTCTGTCTTCTCCCGCAAGATATTTCCGCAGAAATAACCTATTATCACTTGCGCAATACACGGCAAGGTACTTAACAGCCCTTCCGGATCGAAAAAGATACGTCCGCCGTCCGGCAACCACTCCCGGTACAGATGAGTTTCTCCGAACAATGTTCGGTCTGTAACGGCAATAATATTCTGCTCGGATAGTTCAAAGCCGTGCCCCAAAGCCAATAGAACAGCATAGCCTATCAGAATAATCGCGGAGATCCATGCCAGATTTGCCGGACGCCGGACACTCATAATCAACAAGGAACCAAAGAAGTAAGCTAACGCCAGTCGTTGCAACACACCTAGAATACGTATCTGTGAGAAAGGCTGTTCCACCCCCGCACACACCAACGAAAACCAGGAAAGAAAAAGTCCCAACAAGAATAAAATCACTGTGCGCCGCACCAGTTTGGTGATAAAACTACGGCTGAAGTGATGGTCGAACCTGGATAAAGCAAAGCTCATAGAAACACCCATGATAAACATAAAGAATGGGAAGACTAGGTCTGTCGGTGTCAGTCCGTTCCATTCGGCATGGCGCAAGGGCGCATAAACAGACTCCCACGTACCGGGGTTGTTCACCAAAATCATTCCGACAATGGTGATTCCCCGAAGCACGTCTAATGAAAGTAAACGTTCTGATTTCATATCATTCTGATGATACCGGGATTAAATAAATCCCGGTTTGGTGAAGTAAAATCCATTCTCATTCAACCATTTAACATGCCATTTCAGGCGATTGGTGAAATCAATCCAGTTGCGGTCACTTCCCCACGCCAATTCTGAAAAGGCCTGAAGAGAAGGGAAAACATGCTGACCGAACTTCCGCTCATTAGGAATCATTTCCGTCCAGACACAGGCTTGGAAGCCTAATACATTCTGCTTCACAATATTAGGAAACTGGGGGTCGAACTCGAAGTTATACAAAGAGCTTAATCCTTCGTCCGAAGGCGTTGCGCTCAAATAGAAACGAGACCACTCCATAAATACAATCGGATAACCTTTCTGGGTAATCTTTCCCGGCTGGTCGGGCAGCCAGTCACGCCAATAGGTATAGATCAGGTCTTGTGGATCTTTCTCAAGAAAAGCATCGTCCCATCCCATCACTTTCTTACCTTTACCCTTCACATAGTTCGTCATTATCTTCACAAAGCGGTTTTGCAATTCATCCACTTTCTGATAACCTTCCTGTTGCATCAACTGCTGACAGACTTCACACTGCTCCCAGTTATCCTTTTCTACCTCGTCAGCCCCTATATGAAAATATTCCGAAGGAAAGATTTCAACCATTTCATCAATGATAGATTGCACAAACTGATAGTTTTCCGGGCGGGAAGGGCAAATAGGATAAGAAAATTCTTCTCCCCAACCAGCTTCTCCCGTACACGACAGTTCGGGATACACTTTGATAGCCGCCGAGAAATGCCCTGGCATATCTATTTCGGGAATAATATCAATACCTCTTTCCAATGCGTAACTCACCAAGCCTTTCATCTCTTCTTGTGTATAATGACCACCATATTGCGAACCATTTCTCACAAAACGAGGATCTATCTCGTAGTTATAATCTTGTTGGGAAAGTTCTACGCATCTCTTGTCATACTCGTCGAAGTCACGCCAGCTTCCTTCCTGCGTCAGTAAAGGATATTTTTTCACTTCGATACGCCAGCCCTGATCGTCGGTCAAATGCAGGTGGAGCTTGTTTATTTTGTAGAAAGACAAACAATCTATCACCTTTTTCAGATAGTCAACCGTAAACATGTGCCGTACCACATCGATATGGAATCCGCGCCAGTCGTATTTGGGAGCATCCTTTATATCTACCATCGGAAGATATTTCGAGTTTCCCGAAGTGAAGAAATTAGCTTGTTCGAGTGCTTGCCTCAACGTTTGGATTCCCCAAAGAAGTCCGGTTTCCGTTGAATAATAGATGCAGGCTCCCTCTTTGGTTACGGTCAGACGATAGGCTTCTTTAGCCAGATCAGATTCTTGTTTCACCCGGATAAAGGCATGATCGTTGGAAGCGTCACTCGCGGAAAGAGACAGTTTCTCTTCCAGCGTGGATTTCAACAGTTGTGACGTAGAAGCCGGAATATTCTGGCTAACAGTCACATTCTGCGGAAGAGTGACCACCGATTCTTTATAATCAACTCTTTCCGGCAAAGGCATTACCGACAGGCGGGTCGGTACCCGTTCCGGATACCCTCCATTATCATTGTCATTGCACGACAATGATGTGATCGCACCTATTCCCAACAGGAATAATATACCGCCTTTTTTTATCTTATCATAGTTCATAACTTGTCTACTTTTTGTGGATTAATTTACTTTGAGAGTGCTTGTCACACTTTCTTTGTTTAAATAAAACAGTTTAGCTTTCACAACCGAAGCATCACAGGTTATGGGAGCTTCCCAAAGTGCTGAATCACGAGTTGGTTCCGCTCCATCGGTCGTATAGCGTATCTCCCCTCCCCGGATGGGGGTGTTGGCATAAAGCTTGCCTTCTTTGATGCAAAGTCCGGGATGAGGCAAACGGAAGTTAATGTTTCGGGACGCCCAATGGGGCATTTCCTTCTCACTCGCTTTCGAATAGAACAGAGCCAGCGCTTTGTTGAAAGCCAGCTGTTCTTTCTCTCCTGCCAGCATACTCCAAGCGGGAAAAGCATTCCACCCGCGTTCTACCAGTCCGAGGATTTTAGGAAAGGTATAATATTCCACCCACTTGAAATCACGGATCGTTTCTGCAAACAGTTGCGCTTGTACTCCTTGGATACGCTCCTTGCCGGATGCGGTCAAAACTGTTTTTCCTCTTTCCGCAATACCTAAATCGACCGGATTGCCAGCCATATCAGTACGCGAAGAGCGATAGATGTGATATGGAAGCATGGAAAAGCCTTTAGATTCATCCACATATCCGGCCCACGAGAGCCCTCTTTCATCGGGGTGAGCATCATAGGCCAAATCCAGATAGAAGTTGTTCACGTTGCAGAGGATCACCGGATAACCTTTGTTGGCTACCTGATAAGGTATTTCGTCCGCTTCCCATTCGGGAACAGTATTCCAGCAATATATTCCTGCCGCAAGCCTGTTCAAATGACGGTCGGTAGCTTCCGAATGTCCCAACGCTGCTTCCTGCCAGCCACTGAACCGCACATGATATTGTTGCAGATAGTCTGCCATCTTCGTGATGTAGTATTCAGACAGTTCATGCGCACTCGTCATTCCATGTTCATCCATAAATGCCCGGCAGACAGGCGAACCCATCCAAGCTCCATCAGGCACTTCATCGCCTCCCAAGTGAATGGTAGTCAAAGGTACCTCCGCTTCTTCATACATAGCAATCAGCTCACGAATCACTTTTTCCATAAACCGATACGTGGAGGGCAATGCCACATTCATCACGTTATCCGTATAAGACTGTGCGGAAACATAGCGGGAAGTATCTTGCGCGTCACTCAACAAATATTCGACGGCCTTTTCAGGATCGGTGTTTATATATTTATGATAACGTGCTTTCATGGACACAATTGCCGCCCGTGCATGTCCCGGAGACTCTATTTCCGGGATCACACGCACATGTCTTTGAGCTGCATAACGCAATAAATCTATAAACTCTTCACGAGTATAATACCCGTTGCCGGAGGTAGGCGCAGACGGATCATAGTTGCCATCGTAGCCCGGATACAAACATTCCAGTTCATCCGTGGTGTGTCCCCGACGTGCACCGACCGAAGTCAGTTCTTCCAGACCGGGAATCTGAAGACGCCAGCCTTCATCATCCGAAAAGTGGAAATGCAGCACGTTCAGTTTATAAGAAGAGATAGCGTCTATCAGTTTCTTTAATTGGTCTGCCGTCGTGAAGTTTCTGGCAATATCCAACATTTGTCCGCGATATGGCAAGTCGGGGTAGTCACGGATAGATACAGCTTCCAAACAGAACGGTTTCTCTTGTCCTTTCAAGAGAGAGAGCAAGGTTTGCGTGCCATTGAAAATGCCGTGTGACGTAGGAGCTGAAATATTGATCAGACTATTTCCTGTGTCCATCCGATAGTATTCGTCATTCGCAGCCGTCTCCTGTTGCGGCAAATAATCCAGATGAACCGTTACCGGTGCTTCGGAAATGACTTCCAACCCATAGAGTGTTTCCAACTTATCTTTCAGCAATCCTGCTTCGTTGGCAAAATCGGGATGAAAAGTCAGTTTCACCTTATTTTCTATGGTAACGTTTTCTTTACCGACAGCCGGAAACGCTTCCTTTACTGACGGGAAAATATCAGTTTGTTGCAACTTGCCAGTAGTCTCTAACGCCAAGTTTGAAACATATATTTTATCAGGTGCAGGATACCAGCTTTCCGACTCCATTCCTTGCAGCGGATAGATAGTCAGCCCGACAGGCAAGGGAGTACCTTGCTTGCCGCCTGCCTGACTCACCCAGTAAGTACCTTCGGGAGCATGTGACAGTTTTTTCAGTCCGTTGGTACAACAGAACGTCACAATCAGCGAATCTCCCGGTGCCAATGGCTGGAAGTTTTCCGCCGGATACATCCGGAAGAAGTTCGCATTTACTACCTCTACCTTGACCGATGCAGATTCGTCTTGAAGAATCTCACGAGGCAACTGCGAATAATAGATGATCCAGTCCTTTCCCAAAGGAGCATCTGATATATTCTTCAGGATAAATGAGTTCTCATAGTAGCCGGGCTGCACTTCGGCAGCTCCCATCTCCCAAGTCAATGACACGGGGGCTTTCGCCCCGTCAGCCGATTTACAGCCGGTCATGAACAACAGGAGACACAGACTTCCCCCTATCGTATATAGTATATTTCTCATAGGCTTTCCTATTTTTCTATATATCACTCTTTCAGACATTAATCACTCAATCGTTCGATGTGCAATGTTTCTTTGCCTACTCCCTGCGAAGTATCGAAAGTCAGACGGTAATAGCCAGGTACGAAGCCGTCGCCACTCGTTATTCCATTGGAAGCCGATATTTCAATTCCATCCGTATCACCGGATAATGAACCTGCTTGCAACTCCATACCTTTATTTTTATTCCATTGCAAATCGCTGTAAATTTCGATTTCGAAAGACTCCCATTTATGAGTATTACTCAAATATACGGTAGTCTGATACTTCTGTTCACCAATCGGGACAATATATCCTAACTGCAATATATCTTCCATATTCCAGCCATCATTGGTATCATAATCCGTATTCCAGATAGGAGCACTAGTGAATCCATGTCCAGCCAGCCAGAAGCAAGCAGGTGCCACATCGCCCATCCGGGCAACCCAAATATAGTTATATTTAGAAGAATAATAGATTTCCCAAGTACCCGATTTGCGCAGGAAGGTAAACTTACCATTGTCCGGATTATAACTAAAGAAGTCGCGGTTGTAAGCATGTTCCACATCTTCAAATCCACTCATTTCAAATTCTTCACCTTGAGTAAAGCTAATCTGGGCACGGAAAAGTCCTTCACTGGCTATCAACTCGGTTTCTTTAATTTTCAGGTTCTTCTGGAAACCGACGACACCCAATTTAAAAGTCATCACGTCGAAAGTGATCTGTTCAACAAACCAATCCCGGTAATCAAAGGCAAAGCTGGGTCCCGACGCTTCAATAAGGACAGCTGTATTACTCTTTTCAGCAGCTCCCCAAATCAATTCCGCATCGTCCAATGATTCCGTAGTGGAGATTTTTCCAGTCAGCTCCATCGGATAGCCCTCTTCCGAGCCGGAAACTTCCGTAAGATACAGATAAGGATTCTCTGCGCTCCGGGTCATTTCTACCACCTCACCATTATAGTGAAGATAGAGCACTTCCGGAATCTGTGGACGGACGATATGGAAATCAAACGTTTGAGAGACTTCACTACCTTCCACATTGATGGCAGTCAATACTACTTTAGCTTCCTGGTTCTCTTCCAAGTCAGCCTCAAACGGGATATAAATTCCTTTCTCAACAATCGACACATCAGTGCCTTTCGTACGGATCGACTGCGAATTTACCAAGGTTTCACCTACCATCAATTTCACTTCCAGCGTAGACAAAGGAGTCTCCGGATCGTGAATCTTTACAGAGAAATAAAGAGAATCAGCTGCAGGAGTCTGATCGGTAGTCGAGAATTGTAGTCCTGATAGTTCAGGACATGAATATGGATACTTCACCCGACCATCTTCTTCGCTACATGAAGCCAGCCAGCAAACGGTTAGCCCCAGCAACCATAAAAACAGATTATTGTGTTTCATCATTTTTTCTTTTAAAGTTTTACGTTCCTCTTTTCATTAATAACCTTCATTTTGAGTCAGATTGGTATTTTTATCTTTCTCTCCTTGAGGAATCGGCCACAACTGCCGGAAAGCCTGCAAACCTGCAAACAGCAATCTGCCATCTTTGTCTTTATGTTTCTGCATCACTTCCAGCAAACGGTTATTACGTACCAGGTCAAACCAGCGCTGACCTTCCATATACAACTCCAATTGACGTTCATTCTCTACCGCCAAGCGGCCCCTAGCCTGTCCCATATTCTCATCTAGAGAAGAGGGAGCAAACCCCGCACGTTCTCTAATGCCGTTCACGATTCGAATCGCTTCCGGAGTGCGGTCTAACTCTACCAGTGCTTCGGCTTTCAACAGGAGTATATCCGCCAATCGCATCAGAATAATGTTGGAAGTCTTCTCGCGAATCTTATAAGACAACGGATAACTGTCCGCCGGCCAATAGGTGTCATAAGGAACCGATTTCCAAAGGATACTGGATGCATAACGGGTATCTTTCTCCTTGTCGAATTTAGCAACCAAGTCATGAGTAGGCGTACAATAACGTCTCCAGGTCACCGAGCCGTCGTCTTCTTTCAGCAACACCCAATAAGCCCAGTTGGGAGCATCGGAGGTGTAATAGACTTCAAAGATACTTTCGGAAGAGAATTTCTTGTCAGGTTGCCACAACTCATCAAAGTTGCCGACCAGCGTATAACCCTCTGCTATCACTTTGTCGCAAGCCTCAACCACTTTGGCATAGTCGCGTGTTGATTTCTCTCCTCTGGTTGCCAACACCTTGGCACGCAAAGCATAAGCGGCACCTTTGGTGGCCTGGAAAACTCCTTTATTTTTGCTTGCCAGGTAACGAATGGTATTTTCTTCGTTCAGATCATCCAATATCTGATCGTAGATTTTATCTGCGACAGAGCGTTCCGGATACATCACCGGATACCATTTATCCAGATTCTCGGCTGTAATGGTCGGAATCAAATCCAACACCATCGGAGCGTCTCCCCATAAACGGACGATATCGAAATAGGCCCATGCCCGCAAGAATTTTGCTTCTGCGATGACCCGATTACGCTCTTCTGCTACGGTAGAGGCAGGGTCCATCATTTTCGTATTTTCAATCACACTGGTTGCAGTGCCCGCCATTGAATAATACTGTGACCAGACCAATTCTACCTTATAATTGGTAGAGGTTAGTTTCAACAGATCAAATTCTTGTTCGGCCACACCGTCTCCACCAATATAGCAATTATCGGACTGAACATCTCCGATGGTGTAATTTTCCGACTGGAATATATCTGCCTTAAAGCTTTCATACACACCTTGCAACTCGGCTTGCGCATCTGCCAGACTTCCGTATTTAGACTCCTGATCTTCCGTTCCGGTACCCTCCTGCATAAAATCCGATTGCGGTTTCTCATCCAGAAAATTACTGCATGAAACGAATAAGACACAGAGTACGACATAAGCTAACTTTATTATGTTTTTCATTTTCGCACCTATTAAAATTCAACATTCAAACCAAATATTACCGCCCTCGATTGAGGATAAGTACCATAGTCCACTCCTTGAGCAACGGAGTCACCGCCAAAAGCATTTACTTCAGGATCGTATCCCTTGTATTTTGTCAATGTGAAAAGATTTTGTCCGGTGACGTAAGCCTGCAACCTGGACAAATGTATTTTATTCAACCATTTCTTAGGGAAATTATAGGATAAAGTGACTGTTTTCAAGCGCAGATAAGATCCGTCTTCTACAAAACGGGAGGAGTTGTGATTGTTCTCTGTATTACCAACGCGGGGGACATTGGTAATCATACCCGGTCGTTTCCAACGATCCAATACACGAACCGACTGGTTTCTAAAGTCAGTCATACCTTCCATATCGATGCGTGACGCATTAAAAATCTTATTGCCCTGACTTCCCTGCAAGAAAACAGACAGGTCGAAGCCGGCATACGAAAATGTATTCGTCATACCGTAAATGAATTTAGGCTGGGCATTTCCCAAGGTAGTGCGATCTTCCGGATCGATAAAGCCGTTACCATTCAGGTCACGATAGATGATATTTCCAGTTTCCGGATCGACGCCTTCCGATATATATCCAAAGAATGTTCCCAATGGAAGACCTTCTTTCAGGATGACAGCTTTCTCCTTGGATTCATACATTTCAGCATAATAATAGACTTTATTCAAACCGAGCTTCGTCAACTTATTCCGGTTGAAAGAGATATTGAAATCGGTATTCCACTGGAAGTTACCTTTAAAATTCTGGGAAGAGACAGTGAACTCCATACCTTTATTCACCATTTCGCCATCGTTTCTTGTCACACTGCTTGGCACTACATTCTCCGGTAGGCTGACTGTCAGTAATAAGTCGGTTGTTTTTTTGTAATAAGCGTCCACCGAGAAGGATAAACGAGAATCAAACATTGTCAGGTCGAGACCCAGATTCCACTGGCTTGTTTTCTCCCAAGTCAGTTCTTTATTGGCTGCCGAACCGGGTCTTATGGCAAGTCCCGGATATAAATTACCTTCTGAAACCGGTAGTTTACTAACACTCATGGAAGCCATGTAAGCGTAGTTTCCAAAACCGCCCTGATTACCGTTCATACCCCATCCGGCACGTAGCTTCAAATCGGTTACGATGTCTTGCAAAGGTTGCATAAACTTTTCGCTTGATATTCTCCAACCTGCCGAAACAGAAGGAAAAGTACCCCAACGGTGTCCCGGAGCAAAACGGGAAGAACCGTCGGCACGGAAGTTAACCGTCAGCAAATAACGGCTGTCATAATTGTAGGCTATACGACCCAAAAAAGAGGCCAGCGTCCATGCGGAGGCAGAAGAACCGCAAGCGTCCTTATCCAACTGATTGGCGGCACTGATAGAATGAATATCGGGATAGGACTCTGCCAGATCAAAACCAGCCATCCAGGATGCGTTATATTGCGCACGCTGTTGGGTGGCTCCTCCCAAGAGTGAAAAGTTATGCTTGTTGAAGGAACAATCATAGGTTAGCAAATTCTCAAAAAGCCATTCGAAATTTCGTGAGAAACTCTCTTCCACACGTCCTTTTGTACCGCGTCCGTCCGAAGTTGAAATCGGGTCCAGATAATAATCCCAGTGTTCATTAGTCAGTTCAATGCCAAAAGTTGTTTTGAATTTCAGACCTTTGTATATGTCAACCGTAAAGCCAAGTGAACCATTAATATGATCTGTATTTGTGTTACTGTCTGCAGCATTGGCAGCCAGCGGATTCAGAATACGTGCACCATAAGCCTGTTCGTCGTATTCATTCGGATCATACGGGTTCCACTTCTGCATAAACGGAGGAGTATTCACTACGGACAAGATGGAACCGGCACGCAAAGAACTGCGGCTTTCGTTCACCCACTGTCCTCCTGTATGCGAATATGCAAAGTTAAGTGCCATCTTTAACCATTTTGTCTGCTCACTATCCAAATTCGCACGGAAATTATACCGGTTGAAATGTGCTTTCTCCACAATACCTTGTTCGTCGGAATAACCTCCGGATACAAAATATTGTAATTTTTCGGTTCCATTTGCCACGGATAATTGATAGTTCTGATTAACGCCCGTACCGAAGAATAAATCAGTCCAATCCACATAGCGTGTTTCATTTTCAGGGATATTGGGAGCAACGTCCGAAACAGCTTTCAAGTCTTTCATCAAGTCTTTATATTGCTCTGTATTCAAGGCATCTATCTTCTTCCCTAATTTAGAAAAACCCACATAAGCACTCATTTTCACCTGTGGCGCACCGATCTTTCCTCTCTTGGTCGTAATCAACACCACTCCGTTTGCCGCACGTGCTCCATAAATAGCTGCAGATGAAGCATCTTTCAGGATTTGCATACTTTCAATATCATTCGGACTGATATTCGAAATATCATCCGACGGCAAACCATCTACCACATACAACGGCTCATTAGATGCCTGCACCGAAGTAGCACCTCTCACCCGGATGGTTACCCCGGAACCCGGCATACCCGATGGCTGCACGACTTGAATACCGGCTGCTTTTCCCTGAATGGCTTGTGCAGCCGTCATGATCGGACGTTCTTCAATATCTGCCGTAGAAACCACTGATACTGCCGTCGTAATATCTTTCCGTTTCATAGAACCGTATCCCACCACGACAACTTCTTCCAGCACTTGCGAATCTTCACTCAAAGACACATTATATATGCTCTGTTTATTGACCGTGTGAGACTGGGAAACGTAACCGATATAGGAGAAACTGATTTTTGCCCCTATGGGAGCTTCCAAAGAGAAACGTCCGTCGATGTCAGTAGCGGTCCCAATATTCTCCCCTTCCACTCTCACGGTAACACCAATCAAAGGTTCCCCCCTCCGATCGGCTACAACACCGGTTATTGTTTTCTTATCTCCTTTCCGGGAGGCGTTTTGTTCGGTTTTCAGGGTAAGCACTACCTGCTTGCCCGATTCTATCTTATAACTAATAGGTGACCCTTTGAAAACTTTTTCTAAAACCGAATCGATGCTTTCATTGTCCACTTTCAATGAAATCTTTTGATCTAATCCGGGAAGCTTATCCGTATAAAAGAAGCTGTAATCAGCCTTCTTCTCAATCACTCGTATCGTCTGGCGTATTGTCTGATTTTTTACAGAGAAAGTGATCTGCGCACTTACCTCTTGAGACACAAACAACAAGATACAACAGAACATAACAAGCCTGAATATGATATGTAATTGTTTTCTCATTAGTAATTAGCTTTAAATTCTTTAAAATATAAGTCTGAAAATTAGACTTTTTATTATCTTTGTGAAATCATGAAACAAAAAGGATTCCCTTTCCCTTATCCGCATAAGGAAAAATTTCTTTTTTACTATCATGTATAAACCGTATTTTATTTCAGGGTGGAATTATGCTGCTACATAATTCTACCCTCTTTGTTTTATTATGAGGTGTCTTCCATAAATCGTCTTTTTTAGTTAATACTACTTCCAATTCTCACCGTATCTCCTTCTAACTCATAGGTCAAAGGATAAGTAAGGCTTATAATGTAAAATACATTATGCAAACTGCTGTTCCGGATGGTTCCGGAAAACGGCACATTCTTCAGCTTCTCCGAGTCAAACACGACTTTCACTCCGTACATCCGCTCCAGCGTGGTCGCGATCTCTGCTAAAGGCGCTGAATTAAAAATCAACATATTGTTCCGCCAAAAGTCTATTTCACGCAGATCCGAGATAGGCGATTTAGTAAATGTCTGCTTGTTCTTATGATACTCTACCTTTTCGCCGGGTTTCAACAAGGTGGCATTCGTTTTATTAGAAACCCTGACACTTCCTTCCGCCAGCAGTGTCGTGACGGAAAGATCGTCCCCATATCCCTTCACATCAAAGGTTGTTCCCAACGCTTCTATCTCCAAATCATTGCAACAGACGATAAAGCGCTTGTCTTTGTTCTTTGCCACCTCAAAATAGGCTTCTCCGTCTAAATAAATCTTTCGGTCGGATTTGTTATACTCCGCATCATAAGAAAGATGAGTAGCCGAATTCAACCAGACTTTCGTTCCATCAGGTAAAGTCAGATTTGCTTTCTGCCCGTAATCTACTGCAACCATGAAAGGATCCTGTGATACCTTATTTATATGTCCTACTCCAAAATATGTGGCCAGCCCCAAACAAACCGGTAATAATATAGTGGCCGCCACCTTATATATAATAGGTTGCCAACGCCGCTTCTTCGGATACAGAATTTTGGGTTCATCCAAATTCCGCTGCAGATGATTCCACATTTCTTCTTCCACTGTCTTATCTATTTCGACAGCTGCTTCTTTCCACATCTGCTCGCAAAGCGAATTAAACTCATCACGAATTCCCGGTTTGCGAATCCATTCAATAAGTATCCTTCTTTCTTCAGGAGAGGTCTCCTGCTTGAAGAATTTTTCCAATAGTACTATGTAATCGTGTTGCTCCATAATTTTCCTGTTCTATATATACTAGCCTTGAGAGACAAAAAAGGACTACAAGAAAATGAAGATAAGTTAGATCTTAACTTTTATTAAAGGTTAAGCATTAGATATGGTGCAGGAAGAGAGAAACAGAAAAGGCAATCGTCCCCAGCTTGTCACGCAGGAAATCCAAAGAACGATGTACCTGTGTAGCAACGGTCTTTTCGGATATATCCAACTGTTCAGCTATCTCACGATAGTTCAGTCCGGATTTCCAGTAGAGCATAAAAACTTCCCGACGGGCAGGAGGCAGTTCTTCCAAAAGTTTCAGGATATATTCTTCTAAAAATAAATAATCCAACTCTTCATCTATCTCTACAGATTCGTCAGCCGATTCATTCGATAATTTATCCACATAATTTTGAAGCAGGAGTTCGCGCCTCACGTAATGATACACCATATTTCGGGATATTTTAAAAAGATACCCGCCAAAATTTCCATCCAAATCAATATTGAGCCGCTTCTCCCAGATTTGGAGAAAAATATCCTGTGTAATGTCCTTTGCCACCCCAGCATTGCCTACCATAGAAAGGACAAAACTGTAAATGCGAGCATTGTATGCACGATACAACGCTTCAAAAGCATTTTTATTTCCTTCCTTCAATAGTTGAAGTTGTTGGGTGGTAATCATTATCAAATAAAGTTAAATCATATATGGACTCAAAAATAACGAAATAACTAAAGCCGACAAGCAAAGCGCTTGTTAAAATTTCAATAAATCAATATCTAAGCTTTTAAAAAAGAATAGGATATAAACGCATAACCTATGTATATCATATCATAAATTCAGCCATTTTGCTATAAAATTAATAGAAATTACCAATCAACAGCTACAATTTCTAACTTTTATTCCTACATTTGCGGGCAATTGATAACTTATTAACAAATTACATAAATACCATGGCTAAAATAACGAAAGAAGCCGCTTTGCTCTATCATTCACAGGGCAAACCTGGCAAGATTGAGGTAGTGCCTACCAAACCTTATAGTACACAAACCGACTTATCACTCGCATATTCCCCCGGTGTAGCCGAACCATGTCTTGAAATTGAGAAGAACCCGCAGGATGCATACAAGTATACAGCTAAAGGAAATCTTGTAGCTGTTATTTCTAACGGTACAGCCGTACTCGGACTGGGCGATATAGGCGCCTTGAGCGGCAAACCTGTAATGGAAGGTAAAGGACTGCTTTTCAAAATCTATGCCGGTATCGACGTTTTCGACATCGAAGTAGATGAGAAAGATCCGGAGAAATTCATTGCGGCAGTGAAAGCAATCGCTCCTACCTTTGGAGGGATCAACCTGGAAGACATCAAGGCACCCGAATGTTTTGAAATCGAACGTCGCTTGAAAGAAGAATTGGACATTCCTGTAATGCACGATGACCAGCACGGTACTGCTATTATCTCCAGCGCCGGTTTGGTAAATGCCCTGCAGGTGGCAGGAAAGAAAATCGAGGATGTAAAAATCGTCGTGAACGGTGCCGGTGCATCCGCAGTATCTTGTACTAAATTATATGTATCTTTGGGCGCGCGCCTCGAAAATATCGTCATGCTGGATAGTAAAGGTGTTATTAGCAAGACACGTACCGATCTGAACGAACAGAAAAGATATTTTGCAACCGACCGCACAGATATCCACACGCTGGAAGAAGCAATCAAAGGCGCGGATGTATTCCTCGGCCTGTCAAAAGGAAATGTGTTGAGCCAAGATATGGTACGCAGCATGGCTCCGATGCCCATCGTATTCGCATTGGCTAACCCGACACCGGAAATCTCTTACGAAGATGCAATGGCAGCACGTCCTGACGTACTGATGGCTACCGGACGTTCCGACTATCCGAACCAGATTAATAATGTAATCGGTTTCCCATATATCTTCCGCGGCGCTTTGGACACTCAAGCAAAAGCAATCAACGAAGAAATGAAGATTGCAGCCGTACACGCTATTGCCAACCTGGCAAAACAGCCGGTACCTGATGTAGTCAACGCAGCCTACCACGTAAACAACCTTTCTTTCGGTGCGGAATACTTTATCCCGAAACCGGTAGATCCACGCCTCATCACTGAAGTTTCATGCGCAGTGGCAAAAGCTGCTATGGAAAGCGGAGTGGCTCGCACAGAAATCAAAGACTGGGACGCTTACTGTGTTCACCTGCGAGAATTGATGGGTTACGAATCCAAACTGACCCGCCAACTGTATGATACTGCCCGCCGCTCACCGCAACGTGTCGTATTTGCCGAAGGTATCCACCCGAATATGCTGAAAGCTGCCGTTGAAGCAAAAGCCGAAGGTATCTGTCATCCTATCTTATTAGGAAACGACGAAGCTATCGGAAAACTGGCAGAAGAAATGGATCTTAGCCTGGAAGGAATTGAAATCGTGAATCTCCGCCACCCGAACGAATCAGACCGTCGCGAACGTTACTCCCGCATCCTTGCAGAAAAACGTGCACGCGAAGGATTTACATACGAAGAAGCCAACGATAAGATGTTCGAACGCAACTACTTCGGTATGATGATGGTGGAAACGGGGGATGCAGACGCATTCATCACCGGACTTTATACAAGATATAGCAATACGATCAAAGTGGCAAAAGAAGTGATCGGCATCCAACCGGGCTTCAAACACTTCGGTACCATGCATATCCTGAACTCCAAGAAAGGTACTTACTTCCTGGCAGACACATTGATTAACCGTCATCCCGATACGGAAACATTGATTGATATCGCCAAACTGTCCGACAAAACAGTTCGTTTCTTCAATCACACACCGGTTATCTCTATGTTGTCATACTCTAACTTCGGCGCTGACACCGCAGGTAGCCCAGTGAAAGTGCACGAAGCAGTTGCTCACATGCAGGAAGAATATCCGGAATTGGCTATCGACGGTGAAATGCAGGTAAATTTTGCCATGAACCGCGAATTGCGTGATACCAAATATCCGTTTACCCGCCTGAAAGGTAAAGACGTAAATACATTGATTTTCCCGAATCTAAGTTCAGCAAACGCCGGTTACAAACTGTTGCAGGCAATGGACCCGGATACAGAATTCATCGGCCCTATCCAGATGGGATTGAACAAACCTATCCACTTCACCGATTTCGAAAGTTCTGTCCGTGACATTGTGAATATCACAGCCGTAGCCGTGATCGATGCCATTGTTGACAAAAAGAAAAGAGGAGTTAAATGAAGCGTCCGTTATCCAAATCACAAATAGTTTGCATCAGCCTGCTTTGGTTGGCGCTTTGCTATTTAGTTCTGACGAAAGCCGAACGAATTGACGGGATGACGATAGTAATGCTTGTCATTTCGGCAGCATTAGTATTTATTCCTGTTTATAAGTCGATCAAAAAGAACAAATAAATATCTTTTTTCCTATTTTTAATGCGATAAAATATCAATTTTGATGTTTTATCGCATTTTTCTTTATAAAATGTTTGCCAGTTCAATTTTTATCTTTACTTTTGCAACCGAAAATAAAAGTCCGATGTACCCATATGCAAGTGTGTAAATTGCTATATAATACGAAAGCACACAGTCAAGCGGCACATTAGCAAATTGTCAAATTAGCACATTATTTTTATATCAACCAATTAAAGAAAAAAAAGATTATGAATGCAGCAAAGGTATTAGACGATCTGAAAAGAAGATTTCCCAATGAACCGGAGTATCATCAGGCAGTAGAAGAAGTACTTTCTACTATTGAAGAAGAATACAACAAACACCCGGAGTTTGATAAAGTAAACCTGATCGAACGTTTGTGTATTCCTGATAGAGTATATCAGTTCCGCGTGACTTGGATGGATGATAAAGGTAATATTCAGACCAACATGGGTTACCGTGTTCAGCACAACAACGCGATCGGTCCTTACAAAGGCGGTATCCGTTTCCACGCATCTGTAAACCTTTCTATCTTGAAGTTCCTTGCCTTTGAACAAACATTCAAAAACTCACTGACTACTCTGCCGATGGGTGGTGGTAAAGGTGGTTCCGACTTCTCTCCTCGTGGAAAGTCAAATGCCGAAGTAATGCGCTTTGTACAGGCATTCATGCTGGAACTGTGGCGTCACATCGGTCCTGAAACCGATGTTCCTGCCGGTGACATCGGTGTTGGTGGCCGTGAAGTAGGTTTCATGTTTGGTATGTACAAAAAACTGGCTCATGAATTTACCGGAACATTCACAGGTAAAGGCCGCGAATTCGGTGGTTCACTGATTCGTCCGGAAGCTACCGGTTATGGTAACATCTACTTCCTGATGGAAATGCTGAAAACAAAAGGCACTGACCTGAAAGGTAAAGTTTGTCTGGTTTCCGGTTCCGGTAACGTTGCTCAATATACAATCGAAAAAGTAATCGAACTGGGTGGTAAAGTAGTTACTTGCTCTGACTCTGACGGTTATATCTACGATCCGGATGGTATCGACCGCGAAAAACTGGATTACATCATGGAACTGAAGAATCTGTACCGTGGCCGTATCCGTGAATACGCAGAAAAATATGGTTGCAAATATGTAGAAGGAGCTAAACCTTGGGGTGAGAAATGTGATATCGCTCTTCCTTCTGCAACTCAAAACGAATTGAATGGCGACCACGCTCGTCAGCTGGTAGCAAACGGTTGTATCGCTGTATCTGAAGGAGCTAACATGCCTTCTACTCCGGAAGCTATCAAAGTATTCCAGGACGCTAAGATCCTTTACGCTCCGGGTAAAGCTGCTAACGCCGGTGGTGTATCAGTATCAGGTCTTGAAATGACTCAGAACTCTATCAAATTGAGCTGGAGTGCTGAAGAAGTAGACGAAAAGCTGAAAAGCATCATGAAAAATATCCACGAAGCTTGCGTTCAATATGGTACAGAAGCTGACGGATACGTAAACTATGTGAAGGGTGCTAACGTAGCCGGATTCATGAAGGTTGCTAAAGCAATGATGGCACAAGGTATCGTATAATCAGCGAAAGATATATAAGCTATAGTTTATTTAAAGACTCCCGCCTTCCGAAAGGAAGTGCGGGAGTTTTTTTTATGCAAAAAAATAACAGGCAATACGTACATAATTCATAGTTATTATCTATCTTTAGATAGAAATTATCTGTTTGACAAGCAAGCAAAAGAAGCCTATCTTTGTTACATATTATAAACCCCGGATGAAAGAATAAAAAGGCGACAGTCTGTTTATACTTGTATCCGACTAAAAAATCCATTTATGGAAAAGAAAAAACTCACTGCTGCGAACGGTCGCCCTATCGCCGACAATCAAAATTCGCAAACCGCAGGTCAACGCGGGCCTGTCATGTTACAAGATCCCTGGCTCATTGAGAAGCTTGCCCATTTTGATCGTGAAGTGATTCCGGAAAGACGTATGCACGCTAAAGGTTCAGGAGCATATGGCACTTTTACCGTCACTCACGACATCACAAAGTACACCCGTGCCGCCATTTTCAGTAAAGTCGGAAAACAAACAGAATGTTTTGTCCGTTTCTCCACCGTAGCCGGAGAACGTGGAGCTGCCGATGCAGAACGTGACATCCGTGGTTTTGCCATGAAATTTTACACGGAAGAAGGTAATTGGGACTTGGTTGGTAACAATACTCCCGTATTCTTCTTACGTGATCCACTTAAATTCCCGGATCTGAACCATGCTATCAAACGAGATCCGAAAACGAATATGCGTAGCCCGAACAGCAACTGGGACTTCTGGACGCTCTTGCCGGAGGCATTGCATCAGGTGACTATCACCATGAGTCCGCGTGGTATTCCTTATTCATATCGCCACATGCACGGATTCGGCAGTCATACTTATAGTTTTATCAATGCAGAAAATCAGCGTATCTGGGTCAAGTTCCATCTGCGCACCTTGCAGGGGATCAAGAATCTGACTGACCAGGAAGCGGAAGCAATTGTTGCTAAAGACCGTGAATCTCATCAGCGTGATCTCTTCGAGAGCATCGAAAAGGGCGATTATCCGAAATGGTTATTCCAGATTCAGTTAATGACGGAAGAGGAAGCGGACAATTATCGCATCAACCCGTTTGACTTGACTAAAGTATGGCCGCACAAAGATTTTCCTCTGCAAGATGTCGGTATCCTTGAACTGAACCGCAACCCGGAAAACTATTTCGCCGAAGTGGAACAGGCTGCTTTCAACCCGATGAATATAGTAGATGGTATCGGTCTGTCTCCCGACAAAATGTTGCAGGGACGTTTGTTCTCGTACGGTGACGCACAACGTTATCGTCTTGGAGTGAATGCCGAACAAATCCCGGTCAACAAACCTCGTTGTCCTTTTCACGCCTATCATCGTGACGGTGCTATGCGCGTAGACGGAAACTACGGTGACACTAAAGGTTATGAACCAAACAGTTACGGCGAATGGCAGGATTCTCCTACTATGAAAGAACCGCCTCTCAAAGTTACCGGTGAAGTTTACAACTACAATGAACGGGAATATGATGACGACTATTATAGCCAACCGGGTGACCTATTCCGACTGATGCCAGCTGAAGAACAACAATTATTGTTCGAAAATACAGCTCGTGCTATGGGAGACGCTGAACTATTTATCAAACAACGTCATGTACGCAACTGCTACAAAGCTGATCCCGCATACGGAACAGGAGTTGCCAAGGCATTGGGAATTGATTTGCAAGAGGCTTTGAAAGAGTAATCTGCTATCACTTTCCTCTACTGGTACTCCTTCTTCCTGAAGAAAGAGTACCAGTTTTCTTATACCCCAAAGAGTATAATATGAACTATAAATCATTATCAAAGTACTCCCTTTTGTATAGTATTACCGCCAATCTCGAATTTTCTTTTAACATTCTACAGAAATAGCGATTCAACTATTTTAACTATCTTTGTCCCCTGTATAACCCATTAATATTTATAACAGACTGATGAAACTAAGAAATTTATTCGCCGGAATGATATTATGTCTGGCAGTTGCTTCCTGCATTCAAGATGAAGCTCAAAATGTTGAAGCAGCTATAGATGGATGCAGTGGAAACGATATCCAATTAGCTAACATTAATACTTACAGTAAAACGGTATCTATTTATGTATCCAAATCTACAGACTTATCTGCATTGGAAATCAAATTCGAACTGCCCGATGGAGCTAATATCAATCCTGTCAATGCAATAGCAAATGACGATGCTCCTAAATACGATTTTTCAACTTCGAAAGTTCCCATTACATCCGAACAAACCTTGGAGCAATATCAACGTATGTTCAAAGTTACATCTGAAAGCGGTACAACGGAAGCTGTTTATGCTATAACCGTAATAAAATCAGAACTTCCCACTGAATATAAATTTGAAAACATAGAAGATGGGAACAACAATTATCATATCTTTTATGAATTCAATCAACTAAAAGCAGAAATGCTCCAATGGGCAAGCGGCAATCCTGGGTTCAAACTTACCGGCATGGCAAAAACTCCGATGGATTACCCCACTCTTCAAACCCAAGGGTATATAGGTAAAGGTGTAAAACTGGAAACTAAAGGTACAGGAAGTCTAGGTTTAACAGTTGGTATGCCAATCGCAGCAGGTAATCTCTTCATCGGTTCATTCGAAGTAGGAAATGCATTATCAGATGCAAAAGCTGCAACCAAGTTTGGATTTCCATTTTTTAAGCATCCTACAAAACTGGAAGGATATTATAAATTCAAACCAGGAACTGAATATATAACAGGAATTGGTAAAGATGAAAATCAGAAGCCTTACATTATAACGGATCCTTCTATGAACGGTAAAGACAAAGGTGATATATATGCCATTTTATACAGAGCAGATAATGTTAATGACTTTCTGGATGGCAACCTCAACTTTGATTCCGAAGAAAAAATAGTATATATCGCTCGAATCTCTAATGAAGAAATGAAAGAGACGGATACATGGACCCACTTTAGTATACCTTTTATACATAGAAAAGAGATAGAACAATCAGCTCTTGATGAAGGAAAATATAAACTTGCTGTCGTTTTTTCCTCTAGTATAAATGGAGCTTATTTCAAAGGTTCTATAGGAAGTACTTTATGGATAGATGAAGTAACAATCCACTGTGAAGAAGACGGAGAAAACAATAAATAATAAATTAAAAAGAAATTCAGACATGAAAAAATATATATTGGCAGGTTTAGCTACACTTTTCTTTGGTATTAGCCAAATCAATGCACAATCATCCGAACACAAAGGTTTATTATGGTCCTCTCTTCATGGGTTAGACT
This sequence comes from Bacteroides luhongzhouii, assembly GCF_009193295.2. Lineage (NCBI taxonomy): Bacteria > Pseudomonadati > Bacteroidota > Bacteroidia > Bacteroidales > Bacteroidaceae > Bacteroides > Bacteroides luhongzhouii. The sequence goes on from NZ_CP059973.1 coordinate 5,521,119, forward strand.
ATGAATTCAAAGCAGGGGTAAATATAGGGGGAACATCTCCCCTTCCTCTTCCTAAAGAAATCCGAAGTATAGAAAGCTATTCCCCCGGACTTGCCATCACTTTAGAAGGAAATATAACCAAATGGTTAGATGGTACAAAAAAATGGGGAGTTAGTTTAGGACTCCGTCTCGACAACAAAAACATGACTACCGAAGCCCTGGTAAAAAACTACGGAATGGAAATTTTTAATGAAACAGGAGGAAAGGTAGAAGGACTTTGGACAGGAGGAGTTAAAACTAAGGTAAAAATGTCTCTTTTGACAATACCTATCTTAGCAAATTATAAAATTAGCGACCGATGGAAACTAGTTGCAGGTCCTTATCTATCATATGTAATGGAAAGAGACTTCTCTGGACATGTTTATGAAGGACACCTTCGCTCTCCAGATGCGACCGGTGATCGGGTGAATTTCACTGGTGATAATATCGCAACCTATGATTTTTCTGAAGATTTGCGCAAATTCCAATGGGGATTACAAGTAGGCGGAGAATGGAAAGCCTACAAACATCTGAATATACATGCAGACTTAACATGGGGATTAAATGATATCTTCAAGAAAGATTTCACCACAATTTCATTCGCCATGTATCCAATTTACTTAAACGTTGGATTTGGTTACTCATTCTAAAAAGTAACTCTTCTATATCCCTAAGTGATGAAGAATCATTTAATTAGATTCTTCATCACTTAGGGATATTCAGTAAATGTTTCTCTTTTTTATAAATCAAGAGAAAAGTTTTACTTTACGTGAGCTTTTCTCTTAATTTTTTCGGGCAAATCCTCAATCTTCTATCTTTTCCATAGAATATTATTTACATATTCTTATTTTTTCTTCCCAGCCATGCATTATGTACATGTCTTTTTCAAGAGAAGTTAAAACCTCTCCTCTTTTCCTCTTATTTTAGTCCGATTATGCTGCCGTTCTTTTTTTCTTTTCGACCTTTTCTATCATACATACCGCATTAGCCGTATGTATTCCAAAGAAAATCCAAAGCATTTCCGTTTTCCTGTTTCTGGCTTTAATTCTGGCCAGTGAGTAATGTTGTTTCTGTGTTCCAAAGCTTCCTTCCAGGCGGGTAGCTCTTTCACGGCTGAGCTCCGAGCGTAAGATCTTACGAAACGGCTCATCTTTGGCAGCTCTGCCCTTACGCTTAAAGGAAGTACTTATATGATATTTTGTACAAAATTTCCGGTTGGCATTATTGGCATAGCTTGAATCCGCCGCAAGCGCCTTAACCCTAACCCCGGTCAGTTGTTGTTGCAGATGAATACAGTCTTTCAAACGTACCCCTTCGTTAAAAGCCTTAAAGGAGATATGTTCTATAAAGGAGATTCCGTCTATCTGTATATTGTTGACTTTGGCTCCGAATTCAACTGATTTGGTTTCATTGCCTCTGATAATGGGGCGAAAGTAATGCCGGTCGATACTCACGATACGGTCGGACACTTTTTTGCCTGCAAATAAACTCTTCCCTTGCTTAAGGACCGTCTGTATGACCGAGAAACGTCTTTGGTAATCAGAGGATAGTGTAAGCCTGTTCCTGTAGGATGAATGAAGCCGAGCCGTCTGGTCAAGTAACTTTTCCAATAACTGAAGTAGTCTGCGTTTAATCATACAAATCTGTGATTTCCTGCGTTTACGCAGTTTACTGTAAACAAGGCAGGCACGGCTTACATCAAGATACTTGTTACGGGGACGTTGTATGTGCAATGTCCGGCAATGTTTACACAGATGACGATGAAGCCATACAATACCTTCCCATAAGAGTTTGACATCACTAGGAAAGCGCAGATGACTTTCATAACAAGTGGCATCGGTCATACAGACATGAAATGAATATTACCGTTCAAATGTTCAATCAGCTATGAATCGGAAAAGTTGGTATAGAACTTCAAGACCATCAAGGCTATTTCACCTTCGGAAGAAAAATAACTTTTACGACCCAAAGGAGAGGACCTCAAAGCATTTGTTGAGCCACTTTTGGAAAAGGAAATAGAGCATAGAGGCGACCTAATTCACTCGTTGCAAAACTTTGACGATATTTTTTTTAACATATCGAACTCAGTTAAAACCTAAACAAGGTTCGATTTCTGAGATTTTTTATATTTTTACCATGTGTTTTTATTTTTAATTACCCCCGTTTTGACCGTCAAACCGTTTTTTTGGGGGAATGCTTAAAGATACAAAAAAGGCAACTAACTCGCAATGAATTAGTTGCCTTAAATTTTCTTATTTTAGGAATATCCCCGCTTATTTATATAGAAGAGCACCTTTTTGTTAAAGGGTCGTCTCACTAAAAATGAGACGACCTCTTCATTTTTCTCTTTCAATCAAAAAACAACTTCTAGATTATCTACATAAAGTACACTACCTGGTGCACCTGAGAAGTTATCTCCATCTTTACTAGACGAACAAACAATAGCTAACTTATATTTCTTGGAAGCATCCCAAGATTTACCATTCTTGTATTCAAAGTTAACATTAAACTCTTTATAAGCAGCCTGTTCACCTGCATCTTTTACAGAAGCTATTGCCGCAATCTTATCAGATGTCAATAGGTTAGTCCCATCTAAATGATCAGCAGAATAAGAGTCAACCTCATATAATACAGCATTCAAAGCTGGAGCATCCTTCTTTGTGTTATCTAAAGTCACTTCATGAGCTTTTGACGGTTCACCTGGAGTATTGGCTTGATAATAATCCGGGCCAGCAGCATATTTATAAAATCCTTTGAAAGATTTTGGTTCTTTACGACATATATCACCAAAATGGGTACTTTTCAAAGTATTCAAGATATTCACACTAAATACCCCATTATATACAGAACCTGACGTCACTTTGGGAACAGAAGTTATAAACACAAATCGTCCCTTTGTATCGGCAGTCTCAAGGCGCGCTGCTTTACCACTTCCAGTAGCAGTATCGTCAGTTGCAGTCACCAAATAAGCTCCAGCCTGTGGATATAAAGCATCATCTCCTGTACCATACATTGATTTAATCCACTTCAATCCTTCATTAGAAGTAGCCCATCCACGACCTGGTTCATAATATTCCTGATATTTATTAGCCGCATTGCTCGTTTCATTCTTCAATTCCCAAGGATCATCAAAACTAACTTTGAATGAAAATTCTTCAATAATATCATGTGTAATAGTATAAGTTTTTGCGGTTCCTTTCTCTGGCTTCACTTTAATCGTAGTTTTCGCTCCAGAGAAATCAATAGCAGTTCCTTTCACATAAGGCTCATCATTATAGAGAACGGTCGCTCCCTCCGAAACCTCAAAAACAGGAACAAGCTGTTTCAATTGTTCTTCCGTCGTATTCGGTGTTACATAGAACACAACATTAGTACCGGATATTTCAGGTTGAACAGTTACATTATCACTATCGAACGTCATTTTTATCAAATCCTTTCCTGTTTTTTGTAGTGGATCGGATATAAATGAATAATTTATTGTATATTTTTCCGATTTCAGTACTATCTTCAAAGTCAGAATTTTATCAGCTAATGTACCCACTATGCTATACTCAACAGCTTCTTTATTCTTATCAGCAACCTTCCCTTTTATTTCCTCAATAGAAAACGTGCCATCTACATTCTTTTTTAATCGCGTACTTTCTCCACCAATATATTGATGAGGCTTAGTAGATGACGGTGCACCTAAAGCAGGACTTAAAGGGAATGAAATATAAAATTTAGAGATTGTAACCTTGTTATATCCAGCACTTGTGAATGTAAAACCATCTGTAGGATATTGCAATGTAAATCCATCTTCTACATAATCACATGTTAACCCATTCTCTGAACGCGGATAGAAACCTGAGATTGTTTCTGAGTAATCTTTATCATCCACTTCTTTAGAAATACGAGTACCGTCAAATGAAGCTACAATATCCATATCCTCAACAGGACCACCTTCTACACTTCCACCTTTTTGAATAACATTAATATTCAAATTAGTCTTTTCATGACTTACTGTTCCTGAGACTTTAATCTTCAGATTTCCCAGCACATCATGATTCATAGTTGTTTCCGTTTCTTGTAAAACAACTTGATTTGCGTCACCACTCAAAGATATACCACTCACAACAATGTCACCTACTGAAAAATCCAAGAATGAAAAATCTCTTAATGACAGTTCGACCTTATCAGTCCCCTCTCCTTTTACAAAAATTCTTTGAGATATAGCTTCTGGAGTTAGATTTGTCCCATTCATCGAAACTTTCAAACTACCGTCGTAAGTACCGACTGTCGCATCCTGAAGTAAGGTAAAATCAGGACCAATGTTTCCCGGCTCGTCATCACCACAAGCTGTAAACAAACTTACTGAACAAATCAGTACAAATAAATACAAAAATCTCCTTTTCATTAATTCTCTGTTTAAGTTAATAATAATAATTAAAAATAAATCAATAATTCCATTTTCAAGAAAAGCAATACCGACATTCACACATCTCGTTTCTTTTAAACGGCACAATAAATATATAAACCTTAGTATATACAAGGCTATTTCATGAATTAAATAGTCTGATTTTTCTTGCTTAAAGAAGTAGTTAACATGAGGAAGAAAAGATTAAGTAGCTCATAAAAAAGCAGATACCTACCGGTCATCACAAATAAAATTTAAATATTGCGAGAATCCATAGGCGTCTGCATTCTGAATCTTTAACTTTGTAGGTTAATACAGTCGCTACTTATCATAGGAGCAAATCCTGTAAATATAATATTCAAATTCTTATTATTTCGTTCCAGTATATTGAACATTAACAGTCAATGTACCCATTACTCCTACAACGATTGGCAAATTCAAGTTATTACCTTCTACTGTAGCATTCACAATATTAACAGTACAATCGACAGGCGTGGGATCTCCATCACCAAGTGGCACCTCTATATCTTTCAAATCTTTGCTACCATTAAAAGTATATTTTCCATCTTTCTGTGTCAACGTACATTTTTCTACTTTCAAGTTACCTAAGCTTACTGGTATAACAGCTCCACCAAGACTTACATTCAGCTTAAAATCATTAATAACCACATCGATCGCATCATCACCATTCTTGACCAAAGACAATGACTTAGGTTCATTGGCAACTTCCGTTCCTCCCAGACTAACGACCAAAGTACCATTATAAGTACCAGCTACCATTTCAGAAGATGTAGCATCATCATCGTCATCACTACAAGCTGTAAACAAACTCATTGAGCTAATTAGCATTGCAAACAAAAAAAATGTAATTCTTTTCATAACCATCTCTTTATAATTAATATTTCTATACAATAGAGGAAAGCTAGAATTATCTTCCTTCTCTATTTTCTCAAAAGATAGCGCAAAGTAACGAATATTAAGAATACAATACAAGGTCTATTTTTCTTGTTTTTGTTCTATTTTTCAGGTTCATCATTCAAAAAGAAATAAAAAGTAGCATTTTATAGACTAGAAACACGCTTTTCAGGAAAAGTCAATAGTCAAAATTATAGATTGAAATGCACAAAAAATTCTTTTAAAAACGATACTCAAAAAGTAGTTATACATAAAAATATATACAATACAGCTATAGAAATCCAAAAGAGTTTAATCTACGCTACAAATATACGATGGATAAAGAAATGTCTTAAAGAACTTATCCTAAAATGATTTATTAGTGCAGAGACCTATAAAATCCTCAACTGTAATAACAATTTACAATCAAACGCATAACATAATATGATATATATATTCAATTACCCAATCTTCCTAATCTCCCGGCATCAAAACCACACCCTGCTTCTTCTTTCCATCCATCTTGACCACCATCGGTTTCTCAAAGCGGACATGACGAAGATATTTCGTTTCTTCCACCGCAGGTTGCGCATTGAGGAAGTCCTGATTATACACACCATCATTCATAAAGGCATTGATAGTGAAATATCCAACCCCGAACGAAGTCAGATTCTGAAAGAAATGTGTTCCTTGACTGGGATCTACCCGATAGTTGGTCAGTCCGGCTTCCACAATCACACGGGCAGCCGAGATATGAGGCCACTTCACAGGAATACCGAGCCATGTATCACTGCTTCCCCAACGTCCTGGACCGACAAGCACATAATTCTTTCCTTCATTCAAGAACTGTTGGTTGATCTTTTCTATCTCCCAAGCAATTGCCTGATTGTTGGAGGCACTATAATTATCGGTCTTTACATAGACCACATCATAAATATCATTCATGATACCGTGTCCCAACGAATTATATGAGCGGAGAATCACATCTTCATCCGGTATCTCGTTCAAATCTTCGTCCAGCATTTCTTTACTGTCTACGATAGGACGTATCTGTAACAGATAGAAGGTTCCGGATTTATCATGTTCGCGACTTAACGTTGCTGCAAATTCAATTTCAACCGGACGGCGCATCTCCTGTTCACCATATTTCAAGACCAACTGCAGAATACGAGCCAACGGGAAAACATCATGTTGCAGGATATTGGCAAAAGTAATCACCTTGCGCCCCCCAGGATACAGACCATCTCGGATAATCTGATCGTACGGATCATACGTAGAGGCAATATAACGCAGGGCACCATCGTTTTCCGCCTCTTTGACATGGAGTTTCAGTAAATTGAAACCATCGTCGATAGAAAAATCATGTCCGGCATTTTTTAAATCCAAAGCATAGAAACGGGTCTGGGTCTCTTTCAGAGCGATTTCCATTTCACTGGTTTGCAACACCTGATTGGGATGATAGGGAGAAAAACGAAGGGTCATACCACCGTCTACAATATATTTCCCTAATCCCAAAGCCAGATTAACCGTTCCTTCTTCGGCTTTTTCATCTCCTAAAGGATAATAATTCAGTGAACGGGCCACACCCGACATAGACGGATAATAACGGTCGCCATATTGATTGCCAACTACCTCCTGCAAGATAACAGCCATCTTTTCCTGATCGATCACATTCGAAGTAGCCTGCATATACGCTTTGCTGTCACGGAAATAGACTGATGCATACACCCCTTTGATGGCATCCGAAAGCATGCGCAACATTTCATACCGATCATCCAGATAAGGAATCATGTATGTGTTATAGATTCCTGCAAACGGCTGATAATGAGAATCTTCAAGCAAAGATGAGGAACGGATGGCAATCGGAGATTTCACTACATCGAAGAAAGTAAAGAAGTCCTCCACCAAGCGGTCAGGCAACTTTGCCTTCAGAAAATATTTCAGAATCGTAGCATCATCCGCATCTGACAGCGCAATCTGATACAGATTATTAGTGTCCATAAATTCATCAAACACATCCGTACAAAGCACCACCGTTTTAGGAATAGCAATACGTGCGTTCTCAAACTCTTCAAATTCCGGATGACGCTTCACCATATTATCAATAAACGCCAGTCCACGCCCTTTTCCTCCTAAAGAACCATCCCCGATACGGGCAAAGTTAGAATAACGGTCGAAACGGTCTCGCTTAAACACTGCCACGACTCCCTGGTTCTTCATCTTACGATACTTCACGATGGCCTCAAAGATGATTTTCCGGTGAGCATCCACATCTTGAAGACTATTCCAGGTAATCGGTTTCAAAAACTCGGCTACCGGGAACATGGCACGAGAATAGAACCAACGCGACACGTGATTCCGGCTGATATGATATAAGAAAGACTCCGCAGGCACGGCAAAAAGAATGTTTTGCAATTCTTTCAGATTCCGGACACGGGCTATCTCTTCCCCGGTATCCGGATTCCGGAATATAAAATCACCAAAACCAAAATTATCGGAGACAATACGACGCAAATCAACGTCCATCTTTTTTGAGTTCTTATCAATAAAGCTGGCACCATACTTAGCGGCATAAGAAGAGTTTTCCGATTCGGACGACTGGATAATCAACGGAACAAACGGATCGTTCTTGCGTATCTCGGCACACAGCTTGATACCTGCCAGACCGTCTTTCTCCCCCCGCTCCACTTTCGGGAAACGGACGTCGGTGATTACTCCTAATATATTATTCTGATACTTATGATAAATTTCCATTGCCTCCTGATACGTACGTGCCAGTACAATCTTAGGACGCCCGCGCATACGAAGCGTACGCTGGTGAGCATTCAAGGCCTCAGTAGAGAACTCCTGACTCTGCTTCAACACGAACTTATACAGATTCGGCAAAATAGAAGAATAGAAACGAATGCCATCCTCCACCAAAAGAATCAACTGCACACCGACTTCCTGCACATCGTGTTCCAGGTTCATCTTGTCCTCTATCAATTTGATAATAGACACCAACAGGTCGGTATTGCCTAACCAACAGAACACATATTCAAACGCGCTTAAATCTTCATTGATAATCCGTTTGGTAATACCATGGCTAAAAGGAGTCAGAATGACGATAGGAATATGCTCATATTTCTCTTTGATATGACGACCAATATCAAAACTGTCATTATCTCCTGTGCTCGGCATACAAATCACCAGGTCGAACGACATATTTTCCAACTGCGCCAATGCTTCCTCCTCTGTGGATACCTGCGAGAAACGAGGCGGATAACGCAAAGATAAAGAGGTGTATTCATTGAAAATCTTCTCATCAATGCGCCCGTCATCTTCCAGCATAAAAGCGTCATAAGGGTTGGCGATTAACAACACGTTAAAAATTCGCCTTGTCATCAGGTTGGCGAACTGTGTATCTTTGAAGTAAAGCTGGTTTAATTTATATTTACTAAGCATAAAGTCATTCTCCTTTTTTATTCCAAATCGTCATATCTCCAAAATCATGTTTCAGCAAATCGTTACTATGAATAATTGCATATTTAAATCCCAAATATTCACTACGAATATCCAACTGTTCTTTTATAACCGGATAATAATATTCTTTCTTACCTGACATATATTCATCAACAACATAAGAAAAGAAATTCATTTTTTGAATAAATTCATCATAAAATCGTTGCTCACGACAATTCCTATAAGATAGTTTTCCATTAAATAATAAATTCAATAACTTTATCGTTGAAAGTACTTCAGAAGTTCTATTATCACTATCAAATATTACTTTCTGATTAACAAAATCATTTGAATGTTCTATTATAGTTTCGATATCATATTGAGTCGGTTCTAAGATATCATCATACTTATTCGACTTTTTATTGTTACAGTATCCACAAGCTACAAATAAGTTTTCCCATGTTTGTTTCAAGTCTCCATTATTGGCTTGCGATTTAAAATGCTCTACTTGATAATCAGTTGTCAAACGCCGTTCGCATAGATAACATTTATCATTCTGATCCATCAGTAATTGTTTGCAGACCTCGTCCGTATTATAACTCTTATCTAAAGTTTGTGGCTTATCTGCATTTTTACAAATTCTAATCATCTTAATTAATTCTTATTTTGCCACTCTCTTTTCAGATCATAATATTTAGCTTTAATAGCAGGAGCAACTGCTTCCGGAATCTTATCAAAATCCTGCAGATACATTTCCAACTCACTTTTATCCGAAATAGAAAGCCGATCGGAACGAATCAATTCTTCCATCCGTTGTAAACGCATTTGAATCTCACTGGAGTCTGTACGAACACCAAAGTAACCTTCTGCTAATGCTTCATAAGAATAATCCGTTAAATCTTCAATTGGTTCACGATGCTCCAAATCAAAAGCAACAGCATTCTCTAAAGAATTAAGAATAAAAGGGGAATGAGTAGTGACAACAAACTGTATATTAGGAAAAATAGTAGTCAATATCGGCAAAATCACTCGTTGTAGTTCCAAATGAAGATGCGTTTCTATTTCATCAATCAACACAATTCCTTCTTTCTCGTATGCACGGACCACATTATTCTGTGATTGCATTTTTAAAATTAAATCGGCTACAATGTCTAATGCAGCCGAATACCCTGCTGATAGTTCGGTGAATTTAAACGACTTTCCGCGTGTTTGAATGAGGAAAGAGTAATCTTTATAATTGAAATCAAGTTCTAAGGTTGTATCATCAAATATCTGACGAAGAATATTTCGGAAGCCGACAAACCATTGACGAATATAATCAGCATCCTCTGTTTTTCCTTCATTACGAGCCAAGGCCTCTTGCACTTTACAGTCAACCATAAAATTCAAGAACTGATCTACTTTATTATGTTTCAGATCAGTCTTCATCTTCAAATCCGGCTTAACAGGATTCTTAGGTTCTACAAAAAGAGACTTACGTTCATCAGCATAGTAGGCTATAATAAAGTTCTGACTAAAAAAATCCTTAGAGATGGAGTATATATCATGGAATGAAAGTTCTACTTTTCCATAAACTTCTTCAATCCAAGTTTTATATAATTCAATACTATCTTGGTTAGATATTATTTTCTGTGAATCACCTACAACTTTATATTGCTGTAACCGTGTTCGGCAAGACTCTAAATGTTTCTCATAATCTAAAAAGCTCAATGTCTTATCATTACAAACCTGACTTAAATGCTCCACAATTGCATTCAACAAAATAGTCTTACCACTTCCGTTCTTTCCCGTAATAATCAGATGTTTTTTTTCATTTTCAGAGATTGGTATACAAAAGTTCTCCAAATGAAAAATATGATTAACCTTGATACTCGTAATAAAATTACCCATAGTCCTTTATACTTGATGATTACTTTTGCAAAGTTAATTCTTTAAATCTCATTTTCCATCATCTTCTTTATAAAGTTTACTTGTTTATCTCTTATTATTTTGTAGATTTGTAACTTTAAGTTTATTCAAAAAGACTTTTTATTCACATGAAAAAAGTAACTTTATTAATGAGTGGAATCATGGTGATATCATGCGCTCCCCAACAAAAAAAGCTGGTCTACCCCGAGACGGCAAAGGTAGACACTGTAGATGTGTACTTCGGCACACAAGTTCCCGACCCTTACAGATGGTTGGAAAATGACACCAGTGCAGCCACTACTGCCTGGGTAGAAGCACAAAACAAAGTAACGAATGAGTATCTTAGCCAGATTCCGTTCCGCGAAAACCTGCTGAAACGATTGACGACACTGGCCGATTACGAGAAGATCAGTGCCCCGATCAAAAAACATGGGAAGTATTATTTCAGTAAAAATGACGGTCTGCAGAACCAGAGTGTATTCTATGTGCAGGACTCACTGGACGGCGAACCGCGTGTTTTCCTCGATCCGAACAAGCTCTCGGACGACGGAACAGTGGCACTGACCGGTCTTTATTTCTCAAACGACGGCAAGTACACCGCTTACAGTATTTCACGCAGCGGTTCGGACTGGTCTGAAATTTATGTAATGGATACCGAAAGCGGAAAACTGCTGGAAGACCACATCGAATGGGCCAAGTTTACCGGTGCCGCCTGGCAGGGAGACGGTTTCTATTACAGTGCCTATGATGCGCCGACCAAAGGAAAAGAGTTCTCTAACGTGAATGAAAATCACAAAATCTATTATCACAAAATCGGTGAGCCACAGTCAAAAGATAAACTGATTTATCAGAACCCTGCTTATCCGAAACGTTTCTACACATCAAGCACCAGTGAAGATGAACGGATTCTCTTCCTGACAGAATCCGGCGCCGGAAGAGGTAACAACCTGTTTATACGGGACCTGAAAAAGCCGAATTCACCCTTCATCCAACTGACTACAGACCTCGACTACCAATATTATCCGATTGAAGTTATCGGCGACCAGATTTATATTTATACCAACTACGGCGCACCGAAAAACCGAATTATGGTAGCTGACATCAACCGTCCGAAATTGGAGGACTGGAAAGAGCTCGTACCCGAATCGGAAGCTGTTCTTTCAAATGCGGAAGTGATCGGTGGCAAACTATTCCTTACTTATGACAAAGATGCCTCGAACCACGCATACGTTTACGGTCTCGACGGTAAACAAATTCAGGAAATCCAACTGCCGTCACTCGGTTCCGTAGGCTTTAGCGGCAACAAAGACGACAAAGAATGTTTCTTCGGATTCACTTCATTCACCATACCGGGTGCTACCTACAAATACGACATGGATCAGAACACCTACGAACTATACCGTGCCCCGAAAGTACAATTCAACTCGGATGATTTTGTGACCGAACAAGTATTCTTCGCCAGCAAAGACGGCGTAAAAATTCCGATGTTCCTTACTTATAAGAAAGATTTGAAGAAAGACGGCAAGAACCCTGTATTCCTCTACGGATATGGCGGCTTCGGCATCAGCCTCAACCCGGGCTTCAGCGCCACGCGCATTCCATTCCTCGAAAATGGGGGTATCTACGCACAAGTAAACCTGCGCGGTGGTAGTGAATACGGTGAAGATTGGCACGTAGCCGGAACTAAAATGCAGAAACAGAACGTATTCGACGATTTCATCTCTGCCGCCGAATATCTGATCGACCAGAAATATACGAATAAAGATAAAATCGCCATTGTAGGAGGTTCCAACGGTGGTCTGTTGGTAGGTGCCTGCATGACACAGCGTCCTGACCTGTTCCGCGTAGCGATCCCGCAGGTAGGTGTGATGGATATGCTCCGCTATCATAAATTTACTATCGGCTGGAACTGGGCTAGTGATTACGGCACAAGCGAAGACAGCAAAGAGATGTTTGAATACCTCAAAGGCTACTCTCCACTGCACAACCTGAAACCGGGCACGAAATATCCGGCAACACTGGTCACTACAGCCGACCATGACGACCGTGTAGTCCCTGCCCACTCATTCAAGTTTGCCGCTACCCTGCAAGCTGACAACGACGGTACCAATCCGACACTGATCCGTATTGACAGCAAAGCCGGGCATGGCGCAGGCAAACCAATGGCCAAAGTACTGGAAGAACAAGCTGATATTTACGGATTCATCATGTATAATTTAGGAATGAAACCAAAATTCTAAAGCGACACTTCCTATTTATAAACACATAGAAGCCCCGTAACCTGTATTTTACATTACAGGCTGCGGGGCTTTGTGTTTTTCAGCAGAAGAAATTGACATTTTATCATTATTTAATCAAAATATCTGCATTAAAACAAGCAACTTTGAAAAATTTTCCTATATTTGCAGTGAATTAGTTGACATTTTATCAGAATTAACCTTTTAAAACATAGTATCATGAACATCCAGAAAATCATGTCCTCTTTGGAGGCTAAGCATCCCGGTGAATCTGAATATCTTCAAGCAGTGAAGGAAGTTCTTCTTTCTATCGAAGATATATACAATCAACATCCTGAATTTGAAAAAGCTAAAATCATAGAAAGATTGGTAGAACCCGACCGTATCTTCACTTTCCGTGTAACGTGGGTGGATGATAAAGGTGAGGTACAGACCAACCTCGGTTATCGCGTACAATTCAATAATGCGATAGGCCCTTATAAAGGCGGTATCCGTTTTCATGCTTCCGTCAATCTTTCCATTCTGAAATTCCTCGGTTTCGAACAGACATTCAAAAATGCACTGACCACGCTGCCTATGGGTGGTGGAAAAGGGGGTTCCGATTTCTCTCCGCGCGGTAAGAGTGATGCCGAAATCATGCGTTTCTGTCAGGCCTTCATGCTGGAGCTATGGCGTCACCTCGGACCGGATATGGATGTACCTGCCGGTGATATCGGCGTAGGCGGACGTGAAGTGGGCTATATGTTTGGCATGTATAAGAAACTGACTCGCGAATTTACAGGTACATTCACCGGTAAGGGATTAGAATTCGGAGGCTCGTTGATTCGCCCGGAAGCTACCGGTTTCGGTGGTCTGTATTTTGTAAATCAGATGCTACAAGCAAAAGGTATTGACATAAAAGGTAAGACAGTCGCTATCTCTGGCTTCGGCAACGTTGCATGGGGAGCAGCTACCAAAGCTACCGAACTGGGTGCCAAGGTGATTACAATTTCCGGCCCGGACGGATATATCTACGATCCGGATGGTATCAGCGGTGAAAAGATAGACTATATGCTCGAACTTCGTTCTTCGGGTAATGACATTGTTGCACCTTATGCAGAACAATATCCGAATGCTACCTTTGTAGAAGGCAAGCGCCCGTGGGAAGTGAAAGCAGACATCGCGCTTCCTTGTGCTACCCAAAATGAATTAAATGGAGAAGATGCCCAAAATCTCATAAAAAATGACGTACTTTGCGTCGGAGAAATTTCCAACATGGGATGTACCCCCGAAGCAATCGATCTCTTCATCGAACATAAGATAATGTATGCTCCGGGTAAAGCGGTCAACGCAGGCGGTGTTGCCACTTCCGGTCTGGAAATGTCTCAAAACGCAATGCACCTAAGCTGGAGTGCTGCCGAAGTGGACGAAAAGCTCCATGCAATCATGCACGGCATCCATGCACAATGCGTGAAATACGGCACGGAACCCGACGGATACATTAATTATGTGAAGGGTGCCAACATTGCCGGATTTATGAAAGTAGCTCACGCAATGATGGGACAAGGCGTTATTTAGAAGACTTTGTTTAGTTGTATTTGTATTTGTGGTTTGCGCTGCTCGCCTCCTGTGACAGGACGCGGGTGGCGCTATTTTTTTGAGATTAACATTATTTTCGCTGGAATTAATTATCTTTGTGGCATGATAGGTTAAATAATGGTTTGTGAATTTGTTATATCAGATAAACAACTCACAACTAATAATTTACCATTGATAGTTTTGTAATTAATAATCATGTAATAAATAAAAAATGCTACAACCCGAATTGAAATTTCGCCGTGACAAGATTCGCAGTCTGATGGTGTCACAGGGCATCGACGCCGCACTTATCACTTGTAATGCAAATTTAATTTACACGTATGGCTGTGTAGTCAGTGGCTATCTTTACCTCCCTCTTCATTCGCCTGCACTATTGTTTTTCAAACGCCCTAATAATATCACAGGAGAACATTCGTTCTCGATTCGCAAACCGGAACAAATCCTTGACCTGTTGAAAGAACAAGGATTGCCGATGCCAACCAAACTGATGTTAGAAGGTGACGAGCTTCCTTATACGGAATATTGCCGTCTGGCCAGCCTGTTTCCGGAAGCAGAAGTTGTAAATGGCACCCCGTTGATCCGCCAGGCACGCAGCGTGAAAACACCTGTAGAAATTGAGATGTTCCGCCGTTCGGGCATTGCCCACGCCAAGGCATACGAGCAGATTCCAAGCGTATATCGCCCCGGTATGACGGACATCGAGTTTTCCATTGAAATAGAACGCCTGATGCGTCTGCAAGGTTGCCTCGGAATTTTCCGGGTATTCGGACGCAGCATGGAAATATTCATGGGTAGCGTACTGACCGGAGACAATGCCGGATACCCCTCTCCTTATGATTTTGCTTTAGGTGGACAGGGACTTGATCCTGCTTTGCCGGGAGGAGCGAATAAAACTCCGCTAAAGGAAGGTCAGAGCGTTATGGTGGACTTGGGAGGCAACTTCAACGGCTACATGAACGACATGAGCCGTGTATTCTCAATTGGCAAACTGCCAGAAGAGGCTTACACCGCCCACCAGGTTTGTTTGGATATTCAGGAAAAAATTGCTTCCATTGCCAAACCGGGCATTGCTTGTGAAGTGCTCTATGACACAGCTGCCGAAATAGCCAAAGAAGCCGGATTTGCCGACAAATTCATGGGAACAGGACAACAAGCCAAGTTTATCGGCCACGGTATCGGACTCGAAATTAATGAAGCTCCGGTATTGGCTCCCCGCATGAAACAACCATTAGAATCGGGCATGGTCTTTGCCCTCGAACCGAAAATCGTTATTCCGGGTGTAGGTCCGGTAGGTATTGAAAACTCTTGGGTGGTAACCAACGAAGGAATAGAAAAACTGACGAACTGCAATGAAGAAATCATTGAATTAAGTTGAACAAGTGCGGTTTTAGATTAAAACCAGCTCGTTTCGGTACGCTTATGAACTGTTTCAGCCTATTCTGACAAGGGTATATACTCATTGCAATGAGAAAAAATTCTCATAGTAATGAGTATTTTTTCTCGTTACTATGAGTATTTTTTCTCATAAGGATAAGTACAGTTGAGAATATTTACGGAAGTTTTTTTGATCCACCCTATATCAGCGCACCGGTGTCAGCCCCATCTTCTTAGCCCGCTCCAGCATGAAAGCATGAGCTGCCTCATATTCGTTCGGAATCACTCCATCCAGGATAGCATCCTTTATAGCACTTTTCAGAACACCGACTTCACGACAAGGTTCCAAACCGAAAATCTCCATAATTTCTTCTCCACTCACGGGTGGCTGAAAATTACGGACACGGTCTTTCTCCTCCAAATCCTTCAGTTTTTGTCGAACCAACTGGAAGTTATTCAGGAAACGCTGCTTACGTTCCATATTCTTGGAAGTAATATCCGCTTCACAGAGCATCATCAAGTCATCAATATCATCTCCCGCCTCAAAAAGCAAACGACGTACAGCCGAGTCTGTCACCACATCATCCGCGATAACAATCGGACGCATGTGCAGGCTGACCAGCTTCTGCACGTACTTCATCTTCTCATTCATCGGCAACTTCATCTTGCGGAAGATATTCGGAATCATCTTTTCACCGATAAAGTTATGATTATGGAACGTCCATCCCGCTTTAGGTTCCCAACGTTTCGTGGCAGGCTTGGCAATGTCATGCAGCAAGGCAGCCCAGCGTAACCAAAGGTTATCAGTCTTCTTGCTGATATTATCCAGCACTTCCAATGTATGATAAAAATTATCCTTATGCGAACGTCCGTTCCGGGTTTCCACACCCTGCAAGGCAGCAAATTCCGGGAAAATCAACGACAGCAAACCACTACGTTCCAAATCAATAAAACCTTTTGAGGGAATCGGAGAAAGAATAATCTTATTCAATTCGTCCGCAATACGTTCACGGGAGATGATTTCAATCCGTTCTTTATTCCGGCAAAGCGATTCAAAAGTATCATCGTCAATGTAAAAGCCCAGCTGCGTAGCAAAACGGATGCAACGCATCATGCGCAAAGGATCATCACTGAAAGTGATATCCGGGTCGAGCGGAGTACGGATTGTCTTTTCCTTCATATCCTCCATGCCTCCGAAGGGGTCCACCAGTTCGCCAAAACGTGCTTTATTGAGACATACGGCAAGAGCATTGATCGTGAAATCACGACGGTTCTGATCGTCTTCCAGCGTACCGTCTTCAACAATCGGTTTGCGCGAATCCCGTTGATAAGACTCCTTACGCGCACCTACAAACTCTACTTCCGTACCTCTGTATTTTACTTGTGCTGTTCCGAAATTCTTGAAAACAGAAACATGAGCACCACGTCCCAACCGTTTTCCAAGGGCTTCTGCCATTGCAATTCCACTTCCTACAACTACTACATCTATATCTTTAGAGGGACGTTGCAGAAAAATATCACGAACGTAACCACCTACCACGTAACACTCCATGCCGAGCGCATCGGCCGTTTCGGCTATCTGTCCGAAGATGGGTTCGCTAAAATGCTGCTTCAATTCCTCTTGAGTCAACTCTATCATTCTTTTTAGTTATAAGTTTTGAGGGGACAAAATTACAAAAATAAGGGATATATTTGTATTTTTGCCGCTAATAAAGTGAATGAAGAACAGAACGATGAACAGTGAATGGCAAACGGACACTGCTTATTCATGTAAATAATAAAACTAGTAAATAGAATTTGTGATGAAAAAACTGATTATCCTCTTTTGTGGTACGCTGGCATTAGCTGCCTGCGGAAATGGCCTTGAGAAAAAAGCCAATGAAAAACTGATGGTTGCCAAGGCTGCCTACGAACGTGGCGACTATGAAGAAGCTAAGTTGCAAATTGACAGTATCAAGATTTTGTATCCCAAAGCGTTCGAAGCACGTAAGGCGGGACAGGCACTGATGCTTGATGTTGAAACAAAGGCACAGCAAAAAACACTTGCTTATCTGGACAGCGCCTTTCAAGCAAAAACGAAAGAATTCAACGCCATCAAAGACAAATTCACACTAGAAAAAGATGCCGAATATCAACAAGTAGGCAACTACCTCTGGCCTACACAGACCATTGAGAAAAATATGCACCGTTCGTACCTCCGCTTCCAAGTGAACGAGCAAGGCATCATGAGTATGACCTCTATCTATTGCGGTGCCGGCAATATCCACCACAACAAAGTGAAAGTGATTGCTCCTGACGGCAGTTTTGCCGAAACTCCAAGCTCCAAAGACAGCTACGAAACAACCGATATGAACGAGAAAATAGAAAAAGCTGATTACAAACTGGGAGAAGACGGAAATGTAATCGAATTCCTACATCTCAATAAAGACAAAAATATCCGTGTGGAATATATAGGCGACCGTACCTATAAAACAACGATGAGTCCCACCGACCGGCAAGCCGCAGCAAATGTTTATGAATTAGCGCAAATCCTCTCTGCGATGGAACAGATTAAAAAAGAACAAGAGGAAGCTAATCTGAAAATCGGATTTATCAATAAGAAAAAAGAACGGAAGGCACAGGAGAAAATTACCGACTAATAAAAAGGAAATCCATTTGGCAAAAAGAAAGCTATCCACAGTAACACTCATAACCGTCAAAAGAGAAGCTATTTAGCAGAAAAAGCTATCGGTTAACAATAAAACTGACGGGAATAGTTGTTATTTTTCATAAACGACAACCATTCCCGTCAAATGTATAATGAGTCTCTTTATTCTCTGCGTAGGAGAAAAGGCGTTTCCTGGTATGGAGAAAAGGCGTAGTCTGTCATCATTAAACGGCGTAGCCTGGCAAGCAAAAACGGCGTAGCCTCCACATCCTTATTTTACCCTTCTATTCAATTGATTATTAGCCTTTTCCTGTTTTGATTTTCCGACCCGTTTTCCGGTTGTCTTCTTTTTACCGGCTGCGGACTTTGTCTTTCCGACGAAAGGATTGTTACTTTTTTTGATTGGCATAGACAACACTTATATAAACAGTAGTTATATCTTATTCTTGTTCTTCTTATTCTCCTTCGTAATATTCACCCAAAAACCAGCGAGCCACAAAATCCCAGTTTTCCTGCAACAGCTCTTTCCCGTTCTCAAACGGGAACTGTGCTTCTGACAACAGATCATGTTCCATTCCATATTTCAACAAATCAAACGGGCATAAACCTTCTTCACAAAACAGCTCGTATGCTTCCTCTTCTGCTAGTTCAGCATTGTAAAGCGGGTTGTGTTTGTCAGCAAAATATTCGGCCACGTCAGGACCGATCAACAACCCTTTCGGATTGGCGAAAACCACGAAGTTATCAAACGCGTTCAAATCAGGCAACAGAGAATCTTCTTCATCCTCCCACTTCAATGATTGCACAAAGAAAAATTTCAGCGCATCGTAAGAGTCGAAGTATAAAAGCGGTTCACCTTTGCTTGCTTCAAGAAAACGTTCTACGTTGGCAGGCATTTTTTCTCCCGGCAAAGCTACCGGCAGAGGCATTCGCTTCTTTTGCATCAGTTCCGTTTCCATCAGCCAGTCCGTTGCAAGGTAATCACTGATAGGAGCCAATTCAAACGCAGCATCCAAACGGTTGTATAGCGCATCTGCAAACTCCAGCAAATCTGCGTCCATCGGGTTCTCCACTCCGTCAAAATCATCACCGACCGGTGAATTGATTGCCCACAAAAGGAAAACAACATCTTCACGGTTGATTTCATCCGGCAGATATTCGTCCGTCAAAGCGTAGAAAGGCAGGTAACGTCCGTAGTTTTCCTGATGCCAGTGAATAAATTGACGCCAATTTCCTCCGTCTGCCACACAGTCTTCCAAGTATAAAGCACATGTCAAAGCCACTCGTTTCTGGTCTTCTTCCATGTCTTTCCCACCATATATATACGATTCAGTCACCAATGGCAACAGCTGATTAGCGAAATCCAGATACCACTCATCCGTATCCACCGCCTTTACACGACCGTGAGCATCCAGCCATGCCTTCATATAAATTTTCTGTTGTTTCATACTACAAACGTTTCAAAGCCAGTTTGATAACCTTTTCTACCGGAGCATCCGGCTCTTCCTTCAAGATAGCCAACACCACCTTCTGCGAAGGCGCGGCAGCGAAACCAAGCATTGTCAATGCAGACACTGCCTCTTCCTGCACTTCCGCATTGGCAGGTTGCAGCAACAAACCTGCGGAAGCACCTCCACCGGCAGCAGACATTCCCATTGTTTTTATCTTATCTTTCAGATCGACAATCACCCGTTGTGCAGTCTTCAGCCCGATACCTTTCACCGTTTTCAGCAGATTCGCGTTTTCGGTGCTGATTACGTTCACCAGTTCGGCAGGTGAGAGCGCCGAGAGAATCATACGTGCCGTATTCCCCCCGATTCCGGAAACGGAAATCAATAACAGGAAAATCTCCCGTTCCTGTTTCTCGGCAAATCCGTAAAGCACATACGCGTCTTCCCGAATCGCCTCGTAAATATATAGCTTACAGTTTTTCTTTCCCTGAATAGCCGAATAGGTATTCAAGGATATATTGGCGGCATATCCCACCCCGTTACAGTCAATCACTGCGGTTGCCGGACTCAGTTCGGCAAGTTCGCCTCTAATATATTCTATCATAACAGGGACAAAGATAAAACAATTTCACCACAGAGGACACAGAGGCCACAGAGTTTTTTCGATGTAATACATCACACCCTGATTTGCTTTCATGCGGACCGGTATTGCCTGCTAGTGAAAAAAAATAAAATATTAAAGCGAATGAACCAAAGTTAGTAGTAAATTGTTTACTTTTGCAAGCAAAAGAAAGAAATTTGTTCATTAAAACCAAGAAAAGAATGAAAAAAGTAAGAGCTGCCATCGTTGGTTATGGTAACATTGGGCATTATGTACTAGAAGCGCTTCAGGCGGCACCTGATTTCGAAATAGCCGGAGTCGTTCGTCGTGCAGGAGCAGAGAACAAACCGGAAGAGTTGGCAAACTATGCAGTAGTAAAGGACATAAAAGAGTTGGGGGATGTAGACGTAGCTATTCTTTGCACGCCAACCCGCAGCGTTGAGAAATATGCAAAAGAATATCTGGCAATGGGAATTAATACGGTAGACAGTTTCGATATCCACACTGGTATCGTAGACTTACGCCGCACACTGGATGCTGCCGCCAAAGAACATAAAGCCGTATCGATCATCTCTGCCGGATGGGATCCGGGAAGCGACTCTATCGTACGCACCCTGCTGGAAGCGATTGCTCCGAAAGGAATCACTTACACCAACTTCGGTCCGGGTATGAGCATGGGACACACAGTAGCCGTAAAAGCTATCGACGGGGTGAAAGCCGCTCTTTCCATGACTATTCCTACCGGCACAGGAATCCACCGCCGCATGGTATACATCGAACTGAAAGACGGATATAAATTCGAAGAGGTAGCGGCTGCCATCAAAGCAGATCCTTACTTCGTGAATGATGAAACGCACGTGAAACTCGTTCCGAGCGTAGACGCTCTATTGGATATGGGTCATGGCGTGAATCTCACCCGCAAAGGTGTATCCGGCAAAACACAGAATCAGTTGTTCGAATTTAATATGCGTATTAACAACCCCGCACTGACAGCACAAGTGCTGGTATGCGTGGCACGTGCTTCGATGAAGCAACAACCGGGATGCTACACAATGGTAGAAGTTCCTGTTATCGACCTTCTCCCCGGCGACCGTGAAGAATGGATCGGACATTTGGTATAATATATTTTATACATAAAATAAAAATTGAATAGAGAAAGGTGATGCACCTTTCTCTATTTTTTATCTTTATGAACATACTACAAAAATTTCTTGATTTCCGCAAGCAAGTAGCCAGGCAATACAGTGGAAAAATCATTCTAAAAAAAGAATAAGGGGGAAATGCTTTACGGAAAATAAAGTATCTTTGCGACTCAATATTTTTGTGGCTTAACAATTCAAAAAAAGGAACATTGAAGAACAAACGATACAATAATATAGAAGAATGGGCAAATACCCTTAGTCATGGAATAGGCATTCTGCTTGGAATCGTGGCCGGATATTTGTTATTGGAAAAGGCTTCCGAAAATGTAGAGCCGCAGTGGGCAGTTGCTTGTGTATCTGTCTACTTGGCGGGGATGCTTTCTTCTTATGTCAGTTCTACGTGGTATCACGGCAGCCGTCCGGGAAAGCTGAAAGAACTGCTCCGTAAATTCGATCATGGAGCTATCTATTTGCACATTGCCGGAACCTACACTCCTTTTACCCTGCTCGTTCTGCGGCATGCCGGCGGATGGGGATGGGGAATTTTTACTTTCGTCTGGCTGTCGGCTATCGCCGGTTTCATTCTTAGCTTCAAAAAACTGAAAGAACATAGTAATCTCGAAACTGCTTGTTACGTAGGTATGGGCGCCTGTATATTAGTAGCCATGAAACCTTTGTTAGATCATCTGGCAGAGTTGGGAGCCACTACCGCTTTCTGGTGGCTGATTGGCGGAGGAGTTTCGTATATCGTGGGAGCTGTTTTTTATTCGTTGCGCAAACCATACATGCATGCCACTTTCCACTTGTTTTGTCTGGGAGGCAGCATCGGACATATCATTGCCATCTGGCTGATTCTATAAGGAATAGTAGGGACAAAAAAAAGGCTATCTATCCCAGACAGCCAATCTTTGTTAACCTTAAATCTAATACTATGAAAAACACAGTACAAAGATACGGACTTTTCGGTTATCTCCAAATTTCCGGGGCCAAGCTGCCTAACTTATAACACGGTTTAATAAAAAGCAGAGGTTCGTTAACGTTTAACGCAACAAAGTTAAAAATTAACGAATCGTTTATCAACTATTTAAATGATTGAATGGCCGTTGAAGAGACTTTTCCCATCTGAAATTGAAACGAACATACAAACAGATTCGCCGATTCGTTATATATAGAGAAACTTAAAACTATTACCGGTGTCATAGAGAGCGGTCTTTTCATAGGTTACGATGTCGAAATTATCGTGGCAGAATAAAAGAACGTAAACCGGGAAATTCATTAAAAATTCGGGTAGAATATTACCCCCCATCTCAAAATTAATGAGAAACAGAGACGACTAAATAAATAAGAACTGATAAGGAAAGTTTCAATAAAAGAAACCGAAAGAATGGGTATATTTGCGAAAAATGAAACAAAATCACTGAAAAACAATAAGATAGAAGAGGAAAGTACGAAAAAACAGGAAGAAAAAAAATCAATAAGTCTTAGCAGAACTTGGTACATTCGCGATTGTAAACTTACCATCAATATCAGTGATAGTACCAAGGGTAGTGCCATTCACCAATATTGAAGCACCTACGACAGGTTGTCCATCTTCTTCAGAAGTAACCAAACCGGTAACTCTGGATGTCTGCGCTGTCACCAGACCTATACCTATAAAAAGGAAGGTCATTAAGAACATCAATTTTCTTTTCATAAATTCTCTCTTAAATTTAACCTATAAACAGATTTTTTGTCTCTAACAGGTTGCAAAGATAACACTAATTACGACAGATTAAAAAAAGCGTTACGTTTTTAACTAAAAAATATCATTCTGTAAGCAATAAGCCACCTAAAAATAACAAGTTCAAATATTACATTTCCAAATTAGCTTATTTTAAAAGAAAAGCTCTATCATAAAGATATCGCAAAAAGCCGCCTTTCCAAGAAAAAAAGAACATTATTTCCTCCAAAACGGTATCTTTTTATCATTTTATATCTCCAAGAATACTAAATAACTATTAACAATGATGAAAACTGAAGCGTTCATGTACCAAGTTCTGCTAAAACTTTGCGCATTTCTTATGTAGGAATGATTTCGCAGGACGTTTCCATCAAACCGGGAGTAATAAAAGTCGTATTAAAAAGTGACGCGAAGGCACTGGATGAGGTTGTAGTGACAGCTATGGGTATCTCGCGTGAAAAGAAGGCACTGGGTTACGCCGTTCAGGACGTAAAATCAGATCAGTTGACGCAAGCTGCCAACTCCAATCTGGCAGGAGCGCTGCAAGGTAAAGTATCCGGTTTGGACGTTAAGCCTTCAAGTGGTATGCCAGGAGCTTCTTCACAGATTACCATTCGTGGTGCACGTTCTTTCTCGGGTGACAACACTCCGCTTTACGTTATTGACGGAATGCCGGTAACCAGTACGCCGGACGTTAGCACAGATATACAGAACAATGGTAGTGTGAGCGGGGCAGACTTCGCCAACCGTGCGGTAGATATCGACCCTAATGATATTGAAAGTATCAACATCCTAAAAGGACAAGCTGCTTCTGCACTTTATGGTATCCGTGCTTCCAATGGTGTGATTATCATCACAACCAAAAGTGGTAAAGGACTGGAAAAAGGCAAACCGCAGGTTAGCTTCTCTTCTAATGTCAGCTTCGATGTAGTCGGCCGTCTGCCGGAGTTTCAGAAAACATACGCACAAGGTTCGGGTGGAAAATTCAGTGCCACATCAGGAACCTCTTGGGGACCCAAGATTTCCGAACTTCCCAACGATGCAACATACGGTGGTAACACGGACAACAAATACACTCAACAGTATGGTAAGCAACAAGGAAAATATTATGTTCCTCAACGTGCATCAGCCGGTCTTGACCCATGGGTCACTCCACAAGCATACGACAATGCCAAAGATTTTTTTGATACAGGAATCACTTGGAGCAACTCACTGAATGTTGCACAGATGCTCGAAAAAAGCTCCTACTCTATCTCATTGGGAAATACACATCAGGACGGTATTATCTCAAGCACCGGTATGGACAGATATAATGTAAAAGTTAGTGCCGACACCAAACTGACCAACAACTGGAGTTCCGGATTTACAGCCAATTATATCACTACTTCTATCGACAAGGCAGTGACTTCCGGTAACGGTCTGTTGAGAACGGTTTACGCAGCTCCTCCCAGCTATGATCTTGCCGGGATTCCAAGCCATGTAGACGGTAACCAATACACACAGAACTCTTTCCGTGGTAGCTTTGACAACGCTTATTGGGCGATGGAAAACAACAAATTCACAGAAGATACTAACCGTTTCTTCGGAAATGTATACGCAAGCTATCAGACTGATTTCGGTACAACTAACCACAAGTTGAACGCAAAATACATGGTCGGCGTGGATGCTTACACCACTCACTATGTAGACAGCTACGGATACGGTAGTAACACGGGTGGCGGTCGCGGACAAATCGAAAACTACGGTTGGACGAACGCTACATACAACTCTTTGCTGACCATCAACTACGACTGGCACATCAATGAGGACTGGGGACTGAACGCCGTATTGGGTAACGAAATTATCCAAAGCAACAGAAAGAAGTATTATGAATATGGTACGAACTACAACTTCCCGGGATGGAACCACATCAACAATGCCACTACTCAACAGACAGAGGAAGAGACGTGGAAAAACCGCACGGTGGGATTCTTCGGTAACGTATCGGCTTCTTACAAAAATATGCTTTATCTGACCCTCACCGGACGTCAGGACTACGTATCTAATATGCCACGCAACAACCGCTCGTTCTTCTATCCTTCTATTTCAGCAGGTTTTATCCTGACGGAACTGGATGCATTGAAAAACAATGTTGTTAATCACGCTAAATTGAGAGTATCTTATGCGGAAGTAGGACAAGCAGGAAATTTCCTCGAAAACTACTACTCAACTCCGACATACGGAGGTGGTTTCTATATGCTGACTCCAATCATGTATCCTATGAAAGGTACTACCGCCTATACTCCGTACTACACGATTTTTGACCCGAAACTGAAACCACAGAACACACGTTCGTATGAAGTGGGTACTGACATGAACTTCCTCGATAACTTAATCACATTCAGCTATACATACTCACGTCAGAATGTGAAAGACCAGATTTTTGAAGTGCCTTTGGCTTCTTCTACCGGTGCTAGCAAGCTGCTCACCAACGGTGGTAAGATTCATACCAATACGCATGAATTCACTCTCGGCTTCAACCCCATCCGTACGAAGAATATCAACTGGGATTTTGCATTCAACTGGACCAAAATCGACAACTACGTAGATGAACTGGCACCGGGAGTAGAAAATATCTCTCTGGGTGGTTATGTTACTCCACAGGTACGCGCTTCAGCAGGTGAAAAATTCCCTGTAATCTATGGTGTAGGCTACAAGAGAGATGAAAACGGCAATCGCCTGGTGGACGAAAACGGTCTTCCTATCGCTGGTGAAGCACAGGTAATCGGTAAAGTTTCTCCGGACTTCCTGATGGGATTCAACACCACATTACGCTTATGGAAGTGTACAATCAGTGCAGTACTCGACTGGAAACAGGGTGGGCAGATGTACAGTAGAACAACCGGACTTGCAGACTACTACGGTGTCAGCAAGAGAACGGAAAACCGCGAAGGTACCATCATCTTCGACGGATACAAAACCGATGGAACTAAAAATGATATCGCCATCACTGGTGCAAACGCACAACAGGTATATTACAGCCGTCTGAACGATATCGACGAATCTTCAGTATATGACAACTCTTTCATCAAACTGCGTGAAGTGGCTGTCAACTACAAAATTCTTCAAAAACGTTCAATGGAACTTTCTGTAAACGCATTTGCCAGAAATATCCTAATCTGGGCTCAATTGCCTGACCTTGATCCGGAAGCCAGTCAGGGTAACAACAACATGGCAGGAGCATTTGAAGATTATTCAATGCCGCAGACAGCTAGTTTCGGCTTTGGTTTCAACATTAAATTTTAATCTGCAAGACAATGAAAAAATATAAATCAATAGGAAAATTGCTGGCAGTTTCTTTCTTGACTGCTGCCATTGCTTCTGCTTGTACGGAAGATGCAATGGATAAAATCAATGAAAACCCTAACAATCCGTTGGATGCACCCGCTAAGTTTTTGATAACAGACTTAGGTGTAAACACTGGATTTAGCACTGTGGGAGGAGATTTTTCACTCTATTCCTCTGTTTACATGGAACATGAAACTGGTATATCAAACCAGCTTTACCGTGCGGAAGCACGTAGCGGAGAGCCTACAACGGCTACTACTTACAATAACGCATGGATCAACGTCTACGCAAATATCAAGAACGCTAAAATCGTTATCAAAAAGTGCGAAGAAGATCCCTCGGAAAAAGGAAATGTAGTGACGGAAGCGATTGCTAAAATCTTGCTCGCCTACAACGGAGCAGTGGCAGCCGATGTGTTCGGAAACACACCGTACAGCCAGACTGGTATCCTCAATCCGGACGGCACACCAATGTATATGCAGCCTAAAATAGATACGCAGGAAAGCATTTACCAAGAAGTAATGCAGAATCTGGATGATGCTATCACTCTACTGAATAACGGTACTGCCAAAGATACAGGGTTATCCGGCGCAGTCGGTTCTAAAGATTTGATCTATGGCTCAAACACCAGTACACAAGCAAGTATGTGGCTCAAAACGGCCTATGCGTTAAAAGCACGTTATACAATGCGTTTGCTCAATAAAAGTGCCAACAAGACAACAGATCTTCAGAATATTCTCACTTATGTGAGCAAATCATTTGCTAATGCAAGTGAAGAATGTAAACTGGCTATTTATGATGCTGACTCACAGCTAAATCCGCTTTGGGCCTTTAGCTACAGCCGTAACAGTTTGGCAGCTAGCGCAAGTCTGATTGAAAAATTTGTTGAACGCAATGACCCTAGAGCACCGCAGGCGTTTCTGGAACCCGACCCCAGCGGAAACTTCCCTGCCGGCTATGCAAGTGGTACGCAAGCTACAGACATCGCAAGTATCAAAGCGGCTCCTAACGGAACCCCGCAAGAGTTGCAGAACAATTATGGTATGTCAATGATATCATGGGCAATGTCGGCTCCTACCCTTTTAATCAGTTATCACGAAGTGAAATTCCTCGAAGCAGAAGCATTATGCCGCTTAGGAGGCAGACTGGACGAAGCTAAGACTGCTTTAAAGGAGGCAATCACTGCCGGATTCAAGAATCTGGAAAACTCAATTATAGATGCCGTTGATACTTGGGTAGCAGATGGTGACAGTGATTTGGGTGCAGATGTGGCAGAAGCCTATTTCACAGACGAAGTAGAACCGTTATTCAATGCCAACCCTTTGCAAGAAACAATGATACAGAAATACCTCGCTTTCTTCGGTGCATCCGGCGAATCACTGGAAGCCTATAACGACTACCGTCGTTTGAAAGGTGCAGGAGAAAATTTCATTGTACTGAAAAACCCGTTGAACAACAATAAGTTCCCATTGCGCTTCGGTTATGGAGCAGACGACGTATTGGCAAATCCTGAAGTGAAAGCAGCTTTCGGTGATGGCCAGTATGTATATAGCGAAGCTGTCTGGTGGGCTGGCGGAAACAAATAATGAACTTAAAATCTCTCAAAGGAGAGACTTTACATGGAGTCGTCTCTGTACTCTAACAAATTAACAGAGGCGAACAAAAATAGGCCAACCGTGAGGTTCGCCTATTTTATTTTATCCAATTTCATCAGATGAATGTTCCATACCATTTTTCTACCCGGTCATACTCTTTTTCTACTTTATTCCGTATTTAATGTTTAAGCACCTTTTAAATAAATTTAAAAAATCCCGTACGAATCAATTTCACCACTGCAAATCGGGTAAATATTTGCTCAAAGTAGTGCGGAGAATACTCAAGGTAATAGGTTTTACCAATACTTCAGTTGCTCCTGCGTTCATTGCGTTTTCCTTATCCGAGCTGAAAGCATAGGCTGTCTGCATGATAATAGGAATTTCGGTATTAGACTCACGAATTATCTTCGTTGCCTCCAATCCATTCATCACCGGCATCTTGATATCCATCAGCATTGCTTTGGCTCTTTCCTGATGCTGTTGAAACAACTGCACCATTTCCTGCCCATTTTTAGCCCACTCGATATCACACTTTTTGCCTATGATAGCCTTGATTAATTTAAAGTTGCTGTCATCGTCCTCAGCCACCAAAATTAAGGGTCTGAATTCATTCATTTGTTCGCTTTCCATATCGCTTATATATTGTTTTTTTATCTGTTTTTTTGGATCAATCTCCCTTTTCAGCCCGCAAGTTATAAAAAAGATTCATATATTTCGCTATCTTTGCGCCTCAATTTAAAAGAATAGTATGATTTCTGTTGACGGACTAGCCGTAGAGTTTGGCGGCACTGCTTTATTTAGTGATATATCTTTCGTAATTAATGAAAAAGACCGCATCGCACTGATGGGTAAAAATGGGGCGGGGAAAAGTACGCTGCTGAAAATTTTGGCAGGCGTACGACAACCGACACGTGGAAAAGTTTCCGCGCCCAAAGATTGCGTAGTTGCCTATCTGCCTCAACATCTGATGACGGAAGACGGAAGAACAGTGTTTGACGAAACGGCCCAGGCATTTTCACATCTGCATGAAATGGAAGCGCAGATTGAAAAACTGAACAAAGAGCTC
Organism: Bacteroides luhongzhouii; assembly: GCF_009193295.2. Lineage (NCBI taxonomy): Bacteria > Pseudomonadati > Bacteroidota > Bacteroidia > Bacteroidales > Bacteroidaceae > Bacteroides > Bacteroides luhongzhouii. The sequence goes on from NZ_CP059973.1 coordinate 5,550,511, forward strand.
GAAACACGGACGGACTACGAGAGCGACAGTTACATGGCGCTGATCGAGGAAGTGTCTGCCTTGAGCGAGAAGTTTTATTCGATTGACGCGACTAATTATGAAGAGGATGTGGAAAAGGCATTGCTCGGATTAGGGTTCACCCGGAGTGATTTTCAACGCCAGACGAGTGACTTCAGCGGTGGATGGCGGATGCGCATCGAGCTCGCTAAGTTGCTGTTGCAGAAACCGGACGTCCTCTTGCTCGATGAGCCGACGAATCACTTGGATATTGAATCTATTCAATGGTTGGAAGATTTTCTTATTAATAATGGAAAAGCAGTTATCGTAATCAGCCACGACCGTAAATTCGTGGATAATATTACAACACGCACCATCGAAGTGACGATGGGACGTATTTATGATTACAAGGTGAATTACTCCCAATATCTGCAACTGCGCAAGGACCGCCGTGAACAACAGCAGAAGGCTTATGACGAACAGCAGAAATTTATTGCTGAAACAAAGGAGTTCATCGAACGATTCAAAGGAACATATTCAAAGACATTACAGGTACAGAGCCGCGTCAAAATGCTGGAAAAGCTGGAATTGCTCGAAGTCGATGAGGAAGATACTTCTGCATTGCGACTGAAATTCCCGCCTTCACCCCGTTCGGGCAGTTATCCGGTTATCATGGAGGGTGTTGGAAAGGCATACGGAGAAAAAGTGGTGTTCCGCAACGCCAATCTGACGATTGAGCGTGGTGATAAAGTAGCTTTTGTCGGTAAAAACGGTGAAGGTAAATCTACTCTTGTGAAATGTATCATGAAAGAAATTGAGCACGACGGTACACTGACTCTCGGACATAATGTACAAATCGGATACTTTGCCCAAAATCAAGCTTCATTGATGGATGAAAACCTGACGGTTTTCCAAACGATTGATGATGTAGCCAAGGGGGATATCCGGAACAAGATCCGTGATTTACTGGGTGCTTTCATGTTTGGTGGTCCCGAGGAATCGATGAAGAAGGTAAAAGTGCTTTCGGGTGGAGAGCGTACCCGCCTTGCCATGATTAAATTGCTGTTGGAACCTGTTAACCTCCTGATTCTGGATGAGCCGACGAATCATCTGGACATGAAGACGAAAGATATTCTGAAACAGGCTTTGCTGGATTTTGACGGCACACTGATTGTTGTTTCACACGACCGTGATTTCCTCGACGGACTGGTAACCAAAGTGTATGAGTTCGGAAATCAAAAGGTGACGGAACATCTTTGCGGTATCTATGAATTCCTCGAAAAGAAGAAAATGGATTCGTTGCAAGAACTGGAAAAGAAATAATAAATAATAAAAAGAGGATATCGGCTGCAGGCGGAATAAAAGTATTTGTATATTTGCATTTTAAATGCTCTGAAAAAGCTGATAACCTCTAAAAGAAAGGATGAAAGGGAAGAAAAGAATTATAGTAACTCTGCTGTTTTTAATCAACATTATAATGTTGGTGGCAGCCGTTATTCCCCATCACCATCATCCCAACGGAATGATTTGCATGAAGCAGGACTTGCCTGTAGAACAGCAATGTCCCACGCATCATCATCACCCGGGAAACGATTCATGTTGCAGCAGCGAATGTATGACTCGTTTCTACTCTCCTACTCCATCCGTACATACGGATAGCGGACCGGATTACGTATTCATCGCTACCCTGTTCACGGATGTAATCATCGAACATCTACTACGGCCACAAGAGAGACGGATCAAGAACTATTACGTCTACCGAGACTCTCTGCATGGGACGGATATACACCGTGCCACTCCTCTTCGTGCCCCTCCCTACTCTGTTTTTGCGTAAAAGCGTGAATGCAAATCAGTCGCATTTACGTTACCTTATCTTTGTAGCGTACAAAAAACAGTAAAATTTAGTAGGAAAATATCATTATGAAAAAACTTATTTTCGTAGGAATCCTAGGCTTATTCGTGCTGGGTTCCTGTAATAATAGTACCGTCACACACACACACAATGAACACGATCATGCCACAGAAGGACATAATCACGAGGCAGAGGGTTCCGAACATTCTCATGAAGGCAAATGTAACGGAGAACACAACCATGAAGCGGCCGATGAACATAACGAGTCTGTCGAAGCGCACACTGATGAAATCATCCTTCCGAAGGCAAAAGCTGAAGCAGCCGGCGTTAAGGTGAGCGTTATCGAACCTGCACCTTTCCGGCAAGTGATTAAAACCAGCGGACAGGTGCTGGCTGCCCAAGGTGATGAATCGGTTGCCGTAGCTACAGTGGCCGGCGTTGTATCTTTCCGTGGAAAAGTAACGGAAGGAATGAGCGTCGGCAGCGGCACGCCGCTAGTCACCATTTCTTCAAAGAATATCGCCGACGGTGATCCGGTACAACGTGCCCGCATTGCCTACGAGGTATCTAAGAAGGAGTACGAACGTATGAAAGAGCTTGTTAAAAACAAGATTGTATCTGACAAGGATTTTGCACAGGCAGAGCAAAGTTATGAAAATGCCCGCCTTAGTTACGAAGCCCTTTCCAAGAATCATTCGGCTATCGGCCAAAGTATTACAGCTCCTATTGCAGGATATGTAAAAAGCATTCTTGTGAAAGAAGGTGACTACGTGACCATCGGGCAACCGCTGGTGAGCGTAACGCAGAATCGTCGTCTTTTCCTCCGTGCCGAAGTGTCGGAAAAGTATTATCCATACCTCCGTACAATCAGTTCCGCCAATTTCCAGACTCCTTATAATAATCAGGTGTACGAGTTGAAAGCATTGAACGGCAAACTTCTCTCTTTTGGAAAAGCTGCCGGAGACAACTCTTTTTATGTGCCTGTCACTTTTGAGTTCGACAATAAAGGGGAAGTGATCCCCGGATCATTCGTAGAGGTGTTCTTGCTTTCTTCAACGATGGAAAACGTACTTTCTCTCCCACGCACGGCACTGACAGAGGAACAAGGTATCTTCTTTATCTACCTGCAACTGGACGAAGAGGGTTATAAAAAACAGGAAGTAACGATAGGAGCCGACAACGGTAAAAGTGTTCAGATCCTGACCGGAGTGAAGGCTGGCGACCGTGTAGTGACCGAAGGTGCTTATCAGGTTCGACTGGCAAGCGCAAGCAATGCCATCCCGGCACATAGTCACGAACATTAAAGCGGCGAGGTGCCGCAGCCGGATTTTCTTGCGGCGCATCTATCAAGTTATTTATAACTCTCAATTAATGAAATATCATGCTTAATAAAATTATACATTACTCCCTACACAACCGATTGGTTGTAGTCTGCGCGGCCATCCTCCTGCTAATTGCGGGAACGTATACCGCCATGCATACGGAAGTAGACGTATTCCCCGACCTGAACGCACCTACGGTAGTCATCATGACCGAAGCCAACGGTATGGCTGCGGAAGAGGTTGAACAGCTCGTCACTTTTCCTGTTGAAACTGCCGTAAACGGAGCTACGGGTGTACGCCGTGTCCGCTCTTCTTCTACCAACGGATTTTCCGTTGTCTGGGTAGAATTTGATTGGGGAACCGATATTTATCTCGCTCGCCAGATTGTTAGCGAGAAATTAGCTGTGGTCAGTGAATCACTGCCGGTCAACGTCGGTAAACCGACACTCGGACCACAATCTTCCATCTTGGGCGAAATGCTCATTGTCGGTCTGACTGCCGACTCTACTTCAATGCTCGATCTTCGTACAATTGCCGACTGGACTATCCGTCCCCGTCTATTGTCTACCGGAGGAGTGGCGCAGGTTGCCGTGCTCGGAGGAGATATCAAAGAATATCAGATTCAGCTGGATCCCGAACGGATGCGTCATTACGGTATTTCAATGGGAGAAGTGATGGCTGCGACACAGGATATGAACCTGAACGCAAACGGAGGCGTGCTCTACGAATTTGGAAATGAATATATCGTACGTGGTGTACTTTCAACTTCTAAAACAGAGCAACTTGGCAAAGCGGTAGTAAAGACAGTGAACAACTTCCCTGTTACGCTGGAAGATATTGCAGACGTAACCATCGGACCGAAAGCTCCGAAACTGGGAACTGCTTCCGAGCGTGGAAAATCGGCCGTATTGATGACCATTACCAAACAACCGGCTACCAGTACGCTGGAACTGACAGATAAACTGGAAGCATCTTTGAAAGATCTTCAAAAAAACCTGCCACCGGACGTAAAAGTTTCAACGGACATATTCCGTCAAAGCCGCTTTATCGAAAGCTCCATCGGCAATGTGAAAAAATCACTCTTTGAAGGAGGTATTTTCGTAGTAATCGTACTTTTCCTGTTTCTGGCAAATGTGCGCACTACATTGATTTCATTGGTAACACTGCCTCTTTCCCTGCTCGTTTCGATTTTGACCCTACACTACATGGGACTGACAATCAACACCATGAGTCTCGGAGGTATGGCGATAGCCATCGGCTCGTTGGTAGACGACGCCATCGTCGATGTGGAAAACGTGTATAAACGACTGCGTGAGAACCGTCAGAAAGCAGAAGCGGAAAGATTAAGTACACTCGAGGTGGTATTCAATGCTTCGAAAGAGGTGCGGATGCCTATACTTAATTCTACACTGATTATCGTTGTCAGCTTTGTCCCGTTGTTCTTCCTTAGCGGAATGGAAGGCAGAATGTTGGTTCCGCTGGGCGTTGCCTTTATCGTGGCATTATTCGCGTCGACAGTAGTTGCTCTGACGCTGACTCCGGTGCTCTGTTCTTATCTATTAGGAAGCAATAAGACAAACAAGGAACTGAAAGAAGCTCCCCTTGCTCGTTGGATGAAAGGGGGGTATGAAAAGGCATTGACTTGGGTGCTGACACACAAACGAGTGACACTTGGAAGTACGATCGCACTCTTTGTGGTTGCGCTCGGAGTGTTCTTTACACTCGGACGCAGTTTCCTTCCTTCCTTTAATGAAGGGTCATTCACCATCAATATCAGTTCTCTACCGGGTATTTCACTGGAAGAAAGCAATAAAATGGGACAGCGGGCAGAAGAGTTATTGATGACGATTCCCGAAATACAAACCGTAGCCCGAAAAACGGGACGTGCCGAACTGGACGAGCACGCGTTAGGGGTAAACGTTTCCGAAATAGAAGCTCCGTTTGAACTGAAAGATCGTTCGCGCAGTGAACTGGTAGCGGATGTACGTGAGAAATTGAGTACTATCACCGGAGCAAATATAGAAATCGGACAACCAATCAGTCACCGTATCGACGCTATGTTATCAGGTACGAAAGCGAATATCGCTATCAAGCTGTTCGGAGACGACCTGAATAAGATGTTCTCACTCGGTAATCAAATTAAAGGAGCTATCAGTGATATTCCCGGTGTTGCCGACCTGAACGTGGAGCAACAGATTGAGCGTCCACAGCTGAAAATACAACCTAAACGGGAAATGTTGGCTAAGTTCGGTATTACTCTGCCGGAGTTCTCGGAATATGTGAACGTTGCTTTGGCTGGAAAAGTGATCTCGCAGGTTTATGAACAAGGCAAGAGTTTCGATCTGATCGTGAAAGTAAAGGATGATGCCCGGGATGAAATAGAAAAAATCCGCAACTTAATGGTAGACACGAACGACGGCCGGAAAGTTCCTTTGAGCTATGTAGCCGAAGTGGTATCAGCCATGGGACCAAATACGATCAACCGCGAGAATGTAAAACGTAAAATTGTGATTTCTGCCAATGTGGCCGACCGCGATTTGCGTAGTGTCGTAAATGATATTCAGAAGCGCATTGACACATCGGTACAATTGCCCGAAGGTTATCACATCGAATATGGCGGACAGTTTGAAAGTGAACAGGCTGCCAGCCGGACATTGGCGCTGACTTCATTTATCAGCATCGTAGTAATCTTCCTATTATTGTATAATGAGTTCCGTAGCGTGAAAGAGTCTGGTGTCATCTTGCTGAATCTTCCGCTGGCACTGATCGGTGGTGTATTTGCTTTGGTGATTACAACAGGAGAGGTCAGTATTCCGGCTATCATCGGTTTCATTTCCTTGTTCGGTATTGCAACACGTAACGGTATGTTGCTCATCAGCCACTACAATCATTTGCAAAAGGAAGAAGGTTTGAATGTGTATGATAGTGTGATTCAAGGTTCTCTCGACCGTCTGAATCCGATTTTGATGACAGCATTGTCTTCTGCACTGGCACTGATTCCATTGGCACTGGGCGGCGACTTGCCCGGTAACGAAATTCAAAGTCCGATGGCAAAAGTGATTTTAGGAGGATTATTAACGTCTACTTTTCTGAACGGTTTTATCGTTCCGATTGTTTATCTGATGATGCATCGGAAAAAGGCCCAGGAAAGCCTGTAGCGGGTAATGTTTTTCCTCGGAGCCAACCAAATAGATGCCTTATCATAAAGTATCTATCAACAATAGCTTGTAATAAATAAAGAAATTAGAAATGAAACAAATCATGACCATAAGTGCTGCACTTCTTTTCTTAACCATAGGCGAAGTGCAAGCCCAAAACGGAATTGAACAGGTATTGAAGAATATCGAAACGAACAATAAGGAGTTGCAGGCAAACGAGCAACTGATTACTTCGCAGAAGCTGGAAGCTAAAACGGATAATAACCTGCCTGATCCTACTCTTTCTTACGCACATCTATGGGGAGCGAAAGATAAAAGCGAAACAATCGGCGAACTGGTTGTTTCACAAAGCTTTGATTTCCCTAGTTTATATGCTACACGTAACAAGTTGAACCGTCTGAAAGCCGGAGCTTTTGACAGTCAGTCGGATGTTTTCCGTCAAGAGAAGCTGTTACAGGCGAAAGAACTTTGCCTAGACATTATCATGCTTCGTCAGCAAAAGCATATTTTGGAAGAACGCCTCCGCAATGCGGAAGAACTTGCAAAGATGTATGCCAAACGTCTTCAAACAGGAGATGCAAATGCTCTCGAAACCAACAAAATCAATTTGGAACTGTTGAATGTCAGAACAGAAGCGTCTCTGAACGAAACAGCACTCCGCAACAAACAGCAGGAGCTGAATACGCTGAATGGTAATATTCCGGTAGTTTTCGAGGAAAACCAATATCCGGCTATACCTTTCCCCACTGATTATCAAATATTGAAGTCGGAAGTCATGGCAACGGACCGTACTCTTATGGCACTCGGCAACGAGAGTCTTGTCGCCCGTAAACAGATTGCTGTCAATAAATCCCAATGGCTGCCAAAACTGGAACTCGGCTACCGTCGGAACACAGAAACAGGCGTACCTTTCAACGGTGTAGTGGTAGGTTTCTCTTTCCCGCTATTCGAAAATCGGAATAAAGTAAAAATCGCTAGAGCACAAGCTCTTAACATTGATTTGCAAAAGGATAATGCTACCCTGCAAGTGGAATCTGAATTGGCACAGCTTTACCGGGAAGCAAAAACACTGCATGCTTCGATGGAAGAATATAGCAAGACTTTCCAGTCGCAACAAGATCTGTCACTGCTGAAACAGGCTCTGACAGGTGGACAGATTAGCATGATCGAATATTTCGTTGAAGTTTCTGTCATCTACCAAAGCCATCAAAATTATCTGCAACTGGAAAATCAGTACCAGAAAGCAATGGCACGGATTTACAAGAGTAAGCTGTAAATAAGTACATAAAGCCCTTTAGGCACGGATTACACGGATTTCACGGCTTTTAGAAATATGATTGCCATAAAGCAACAGCATAATCCATGTAATCCGTGCCCATATATATCCCCTCTCATTTTCTTCAAGTTCCAACTAAATATTTCAAAATAATATGTTACATTTGCAACGAACATAAAATACAGATTATGAAACCTAAACAATTCTATCTATTAATGTTATGTTGCATCCTTACACTATTCAGTGGATGTAAAGAGGATGAAGAAAATCCACTTCGTTTTTACAACAGTGAATATGAAGTACCCATGGGTGGCAGACGTTACCTTGGACTGGAAAGCGGAAATGGTGATTACTCGCTTGAAGTTAAAGACACACGCATCGCAAGCGCAGGAACCGAAACCGGCTGGACCGGAGTACCTGCCGGACGTATGATTTATGTTACCGGTATTCTCACCGGGCAAACTTATCTAAAAGTAACGGATAACGCTACACAAGAGACCTGCACCCTGCCAATCAAGGTTGTCGACAATTACGAAGATATAAAGTTGCTCCGCAGCTACTTGTCTAACTTACCAAACGGAGACGCAAATCTTTTGCCTGGTATTTCCGACATTTTTCTAATCAACAACCACGCACGGGATGCTTATTTTTTCAAACAGGGAGAACAAACAGCTTTTTCATCCGGACTTACCTTAATAACTCAAGGAAGTTATAAACTGGAAAAAGAAGAAGGAAATAATGAGAAAGCCATACTGACCCTCACCTTTTCCAAAGATGCAGCAACACCTGTTTCCGATCATAAATTCATCTTGTGGGGGAATACATACGCATTTCACCGGCTGGATAAAAGCTTAAATTTGAATTGGAATACTCCACCCATCGGAGAAACACGGACATCACCTGTGCCACCTCCCTCCTACACGCTGGAAGAGCTCGCTGGAGGCGAACCAGGCACAGGCAGACAATTGAGTTTTACCCTTTCCGAACAGGAAATACCTGCAGGAATACTGCCTTAATCAACAGTGTCTTCCGATAATATGCGTATATTTTCCGGCAAGTATCCACTACGAATACGCCATTCTTGCGGATAGAGATTATTGGCACGATTGCCGATGTTCTTCACAAATCCGAGAGGAATATGCCGATACGTAAGCAAAACATATCCACGAGGGGCTGTTACCGGCAAGGTAATGGCCTCTTTTCGTAAATAAGTGATGGCCTGTTTATAACTTATTTCTTCCGTAGCGAAAGCTTCCCGGCATAAAAGTGAACTACACATCGCCAATGCATGGTCAGGTATCAAATCCTTTCCTTTCACTTCTCCTATCTCCACTCCTGCCGATACGATTTTCAGGCATTGTTTCATCGCCATTAATTCATCAGCATAATGCCGTGAAAAAGCCCGGATACTTGTTCCTTCCGCCGACAAAATATACTGGTCCGAATTTTCATTATTCAGCCAACTTTTTGCTATATTCAGCTGTTCTTTCGAAACAGGAGAAGATGCTGCTCCCCCTTTCCTATCTTTCTTTTTAGAAGCTTTCTCCTTCGAGAAAGAAGCTACCGGAATCTCGTCTCCTGTCTCCGGTTTCCGAAAAGCTGCCAGAAAAAAACCTTCTCCTTTCGTCTTATGAGGGAAAAAATGATAGACAGGAATAGAAGATTTAGAACCATCACAGTTATCCGCCAGGAGATCTCCTGTTATATTCCAGTTTTCCTGTATCTGCACAGTTAACGGTTCAGCTCCATACTCTTGTTGAATCCAACGTGCATTCTCTTCATCTTCTTTCGTATTAAATGTACACGTACTATATATAAGAATTCCCCCAGGCTTCAACGTGTCCCAAATATCTCCAATAATCCGCCGCTGCCGCTGCCAACAGATTTCTACATTCTCGGGACTCCACTCTTCTACAGCGACAGGGTCTTTACGAAACATTCCTTCACCGGAGCAGGGAACATCTGTAAGAATCACGTCAAAGAAAGACGGCAAAGCCGAAAAATCTGCCGGATCATTATTAGTTACTACCACATCCGGATGTCCCCACTTCGTTAAATTCTCCGCAAGGATCTGCGAACGGTTCCGAATGACTTCATTAGCCACCAGCAAACTCCCTTCAGGAAGCACACTGCGGGCATGAGTTGACTTTCCACCGGGAGCTGCACAAAGATCCAGCATCTTCACCGGTCCGGTAACATACTGCCGGAGCACCTGCTCCACAAACATAGAAGAAGCCTCCTGAACATAATAACAGCCTGCATGAAACAATGGATCAAACGTGAAAGTGAGACGTTCATCCAGATAAAACCCTTCGGAAGACCAAGGGACTTGATTTAATTCAAAATTAAAAGTTGAAAGTTGAAAATCAGTAGCACAACTTGCTTGCTGTACAATTGTGCATTTTCCATTTTCAGTTTTCAATTTCCCATCATTCAACCGGATGCTGACAGGTGGTTCTTGTTGGATGGCAACAGCTAATTTGGCGTATTCTTCATCGCCCAGCAGGGCGCGGGTATAGTCTATAAAAGAAGCAGGTAATTCCATTTCTCGTGATAAATTTCCGCAAATATCAAAAATATTTCGTCTCTTTGCAACTTTCTATGATATTAACTACGTCTAACAGACAAAGAAATAAATAAAAAAACTATTGATATGAAAAATTTTCTATTAGCATTGATGGTTGTACTGACCACTTGCACACTGGCTATTGCCCAAAACAAAACCACCATTGTCCGCGATTCCGTCGGAACAGTCAAAGTAACTGTGGCCAAGGATAACAAAGCAAATACAAACAATACCGCTGTCACAGTCATCGGTGTAGATACAGCGGATACTGATTCCACAGAAGTAGATGCAAACTCTAGTAATGTCAGTACAGGTCATGGTAAGGCCAGTTTTACATTCGAATCGGACGACGACGATTTCCCATTCCATGGTTTTGGTATTAATGGAGGTATTCTCATAGCAATCATATCGATCATTGCCGTATTCGGATTTCCGGTATTCATTCTGTTTGTAATCTTCTTTTTCCGTTATAAAAACCGGAAAGCACGCTATCGCCTTGCCGAACAGGCACTCGCAGCAGGTCAGCCATTGCCAGAAGAATTTATTCGTGAAAACAAAACGGTTGACTCACGTTCACAAGGCATCAAGAACACCTTTACAGGTGTCGGTCTTTTCATCTTCCTTTGGGCAATCACCGGTGAATTCGGAATTGGAGCTATTGGTTTACTTGTTACATTTATGGGTATCGGACAATGGATTATCGGCAGCAAACAACAGACTCAAGGTATAAATGCTCCCCAGATGTATACTACCCATAAAAATGAAAAAAAGAATCAGGATAACGTCAAAACCGATGGCTTCGAAATCATCCCTTCCGAATCCGGAGAGAAAGATAATGGAGTAAACGAAGAAAAGAACGACGAGAATAAATGAGCCAACTCAATGATATATCGTTAGTCGCACAGGTCGTGGTGTTCAAGAACACCAGGGCCTTCGACCAGTTGGTCGGGAAGTACCAGTCACCCATCCGACGATTCTTCCTGAACCTGACTTGCGGCGACAGCGAATTGAGTGACGACCTTGCACAAGATACGTTTATCAAAGCATATACAAACATTGCCTCTTTTCGAAATTTGTCAAGCTTCTCTACGTGGCTGTACCGTATTGCTTATAATGTTTTTTATGATTATATTCGCAGCCGGAAAGAGACAGCCGACTTGGATACAAAAGAAATAGACGCCATTAACAGTACCGAACAAGAGAATGTAGGACAGAAAATGGATGTCTACCAGTCACTCAGAATGCTTAAGGAAGTGGAAAGAACCTGCATTATGTTGTTCTATATGGAGGACATCAGCATCGACAAAATAGCAGGTATTGTAGGAGTACCGTCAGGAACGGTGAAAAGCCACCTGTCACGTGGAAAAGAAAAATTAGCAACGTATTTAAAACAAAACGGTTATGGCAGAAATAGACAATGATAAGCTCTTGCGTGATTTCTTCGCAGAAAACAAGCAGGAAATAGCTGACAACGGATTCAGTCGCCGTGTCATGCACCATTTACCCGGTCGTAGCAACCACTTGGCTCGTATCTGGAGTGCCTTCGTAATGGCTGTGGCCGCCGTACTTTTTGTATGGTTAGGCGGATTGGAAGCAGCTTGGGAAACAATAAGAGAAGTATTTATCGGTATGATTAATCATGGCACTACCAGCCTTGATCCAAAGTCAATAATTATCGCAGCTGTTGTACTATTATTTATGGCTACACGAAAGGTCGCTTCTATGGCATAATTAGTTCCTAGAAGTTTCTCTTTTCGTTAAAGAATGATAAATTTACCCTTAATAGGAAAGGGGCCCAAACATAGATATCGTATCTTTGTTCTTCTGTAAACTAAAATAGAGAGAAGAGTTTTGAAACTACGTATATTTATTTTATTTCTGTTCCTGTCTTTATTACATGTTCAGGCAGATGTCATCGACAGTCTGATGACGCAGCCCAGAGACTCAATCGGACTAACAAGCGATTCCCTAGTACTGCATTTCTTGGAAGAGTCGGGAATCCCTATCTCTGATAATAATAAAGTAAAACTGCTAAAAAGCGGACGGGAAAAGTTTATCGATCTATTTGAAGCCATCCGGGAAGCTAAACACCATGTTCATCTGGAATATTTCAACTTCCGAAATGACTCCATCGCCAATGCGTTATTCACTTTGTTAGCCGAAAAGGTGAAAGAAGGCGTTGAAGTACGAGCCATGTTTGACGCTTTCGGCAACTGGTCGAACAACAAGCCCCTTAAAAAGAAACACCTCAAGAAAATACGTGAACAAGGAGTCGAAATCGTTAAGTTTGACCCGTTCACTTTCCCTTATATCAATCATGCCGCTCACCGCGACCATCGCAAAATTGCTGTTATCGATGGAAAAGTGGCATATACAGGCGGAATGAATATCGCCGATTATTATATCAACGGACTACCCAAAATCGGAACCTGGCGTGATATGCACATGCGTATCGAAGGGGATGCTGTCAATGATTTGCAGGAGATTTTCCTGACTATCTGGAACAAAGAGACTAAACAGAATATAGGAGGGGAAGCTTATTTTCCCCAACATGAGGGACAGACAGACAGCACAAATATCGTTGTAGCAATCGTAGACCGTACCCCGAAAAAGAATAGCCGTATGTTAAGTCATGCCTATGCCATGAGCATCTACTCGGCACAAAAGAATGTCCATATCGTCAATCCTTATTTTGTACCGACCTCTTCTATCAAAAAGGCGTTGAACCGGACAATCGACCGGGGAGTAGATGTAACCATCATGGTTTCCTCTGCTTCCGATATCCCTTTTACTCCGGATGCCGCACTTTATAAGTTACATAAACTGATGAAAAGAGGAGCTACTGTCTACATGTACAACGGGGGATTCCATCACTCGAAAATTATGATGGTGGACGACTTGTTCTGCACAGTCGGTACTGCTAACCTGAACAGTCGTAGCCTACGATATGACTACGAAACAAATGCCTTTATTTTTGATAAAAGAACAACCAGTGAATTGAATAATATGTTCCGAAACGATATCGAGCATTGCACCCAGCTGACACCGGAGTTTTGGAAAAAGCGTTCTCCCTGGAAAAAGTTCGTCGGCTGGTTTGCTAATTTATTCACTCCATTTTTGTAATTTTGTACGGAGAATCATTTTCACTGCAAATTATTCATTATGAAACAATACCTGGATTTACTCAATCGTGTGCTAACCGAAGGCACGGAAAAAGGGGATCGTACCGGAACCGGAACAATCAGTATCTTCGGTCATCAGATGCGTTTTAACCTTGATGACGGTTTCCCGTGTCTGACAACCAAAAAATTGCATCTGAAATCAATCATATACGAATTGCTTTGGTTTCTGCAAGGAGATACAAACGTGAAATACCTGCAGGAACATGGAGTACGTATTTGGAACGAATGGGCGGACGAGAACGGTGATTTGGGTCATGTCTACGGTTATCAATGGCGTTCATGGCCTGATTACAACGGCGGCTTCATCGACCAGATCAGCGAAGTAGTGGAGACACTCAAACACAATCCGGATTCACGCCGTATCATCGTTAGTGCCTGGAACGTAGCAGATTTGAACAATATGAATCTACCTCCCTGCCATGCATTCTTTCAGTTTTACGTAGCAGACGGGCGGTTGAGCCTGCAACTATATCAACGCAGTGCCGATATATTTCTCGGCGTCCCCTTCAACATTGCTTCATACGCATTATTACTGCAAATGATGGCACAAGTGACAGGTTTGAAAGCCGGTGATTTCGTTCATACTTTCGGTGATGCCCATATCTACCTGAACCATTTGGAACAAGTAAAGCTCCAGTTATCTAGGGAGCCTCGTCCATTGCCACAAATGAAAATCAATCCGGACGTGAAAAACATCTTCGATTTTAAATTTGAGGACTTCGAGTTAGTAAACTATGATCCGCATCCGCATATTGCAGGAGCAGTAGCCGTGTAAAAACATGAGTAAAGTATCCATCATTGCTGCCGTAGACCGCCGCATGGCTATAGGCTTCGAGAATAAACTTCTTTTCTGGTTACCGAATGATTTGAAACGTTTCAAGGCATTAACTACCGGAAACACCATACTTATGGGACGCAAAACTTTCGACTCATTACCGAAAGGTGCGTTGCCCAATCGTAGAAATATCGTTTTATCTTCCAACCCGGATACAGTATGTCCTGGTGCGGAAGTGTTTCCTTCACTCGAAACGGCTTTGAAAAGTTGCCGGGAGGATGAACATATATATATTATAGGAGGGGCAAGCATTTATCAGCAGGCTCTTTCCTTCGCTGACGAACTTTGCCTGACAGAGATAGACAGTACGGCTCCCGAAGCTGATGCCTATTTTCCGGAAGTATCCCCAGAGCTATGGCAAGAAAAAAGCAGAGAAGCCCATCCTACGGATGAGAAACATCTCTACTCCTATGCTTTTGTTGATTACGTGAGAAAGTAAAGGAAACGATTCTTACCGCACCTCAACCACGAATACTGACTAACGATTAATCTTCATCTTCTATGTCGACCATAATCGGCATTTGCCGCTTAATGGCTTCATGGAAGGAGATTAATGTTTCGGTACGTGCCAAACCCAATGGTTGCAACTTATCGTGAATAATACTCAATAAGTGATGGTTATTCTTTGCGTAAATTTTGATAAACATATCGTACTTTCCGGTAGTGAAATGACACTCCACCACTTCGGGGATAGCTTCCAAAGCTTTTGTTACCGAATCAAAGGATTCGGGGTCTTTTAGATATATACCAATATAAGCGCAAGTCTCATATCCGATTTTCTCGGGGTCGATGACATACTCCGAACCTTTTAATATTCCTAGATTAGTAAGCTTCTGAATACGCTGATGGATCGCAGCGCCGGAAACATTACATGCTCTTGCCACTTCCAAAAAAGGAATACGCGCATTCCCTGCAATCAGTTTCAGAATTTGCTCATCTAAAGCATCTAATTGATGATGTCCCATTTTTGAATCAAATTGTTTTTATCAATGAATCTTTTATGCAAAGTTAGCGATTTTTCGACAACAAATACTATAATCTATTACTTTTATTTGCAGAAAGCGGATAAGTCAACAATAGTTCGTACCTTTGCAAAAAACATAAATATACCATTTATATGAAACATATTTGCTGTATCATTCTGTGTTTCTGTACTTCTATAGGAAGTTACGCACAGAATTTTGCTGATTATTTTCAGAATAAAACATTGCGAGTGGATTATATCTTTACCGGGGATGCTACACAACAGGCTATTTATCTGGATGAGCTTTCACAGCTCCCTACCTGGGCAGGCCGTCAACACCATCTCTCCGAACTTCCTCTGGAAGGCAACGGACAAATTATTGTGAAAGACCTTGCCAGCAAACAGTGTATCTACAAAACTTCTTTCTCTTCTTTATTTCAAGAATGGCTGTCAACAGACGAAGCTAAAGAAACAGCTAAAGGATTTGAGAATACCTTTCTCCTTCCCTATCCCAAACAGCCTGTGGAAATAGAAGTGACTTTATATTCTCCGCGAAAGAAAACAATGGCTGCTTACAAACATATCGTGCGTCCGGATGACATATTGATTCATAAACGGGGAGTATCACATGTTACTCCACACCGGTATATGCTACAAAGTGGCAATGAAAAAGACTGCATAGATGTTGCTATCCTGGCAGAGGGATATACAGAAAAAGAAATGGATATATTCTATCAGGATGCACAACGTACCTGCGAAAGTTTGTTTTCGTACGAGCCGTTCCGTTCCATGAAGAGTAAATTTAATATTGTTGCTGTAGCCAGTCCTTCTACAGATAGTGGTGTCAGTGTTCCTCGCGAAAATCAGTGGAAAGAAACAGCGGTTCATTCTCATTTCGATACCTTTTATTCAGACCGCTATCTGACTACCAGTCGGGTAAAGTCCATCCACAATGTATTGGCTGGTATCCCTTACGAACATATCATTATCCTCGCTAACACGGATGTATATGGCGGAGGAGGAATATACAATTCTTATACGCTGACCACGGCTCATCACCCCATGTTCAAACCGGTGGTAGTGCACGAATTCGGACACAGCTTCGGTGGATTGGCCGACGAGTATTTCTATGAAGATGATGTGATGACGGACACTTATCCCCTGGATGTCGAACCGTGGGAACAGAATATTTCAACACAGGTGAACTTCACTTCCAAATGGAAAGATATGCTCCCGTCAGGTACTCCGATCCCTACTCCTATTACTGAAAGAAAGAAATATCCGGTAGGAGTATATGAAGGAGGAGGTTATTCTGCCAAAGGTATTTATCGTCCTGCCTACGACTGCCGCATGAAAACAAACGGATATCCGGAATTTTGTCCGGTTTGCCAACGTGCCATCCGCCGAATGATTGAGTTTTATGTTCCTTAATTGAATTGCAATCATCGATAGTTGCCAACGGTAAATACTCATCCAAAAACAAAATCAATATACAATCATATTATTGTCAAACTTAAAACCCAAACCTCATGATTAGACTTCAACCAATCAGTACGTCGGATCTGCAACATTACAAATTTATGGAAGAACTCCTGATTGATGCATTTCCACCGGAAGAGTACCGCCAATTGGAACAACTGCGCGAGTACACTGACCGTACGGGCAACTTTCATAATAACATCATCTTCGATGATGACCTGCCGGTCGGCTTCATTACCTATTGGGATTTTGACAGTTTCTACTATGTAGAACACTTTGCAACCAATCCTGCCCTGCGAAATGGAGGTTATGGAAAACGTACACTGGAATACTTGTGCAATTATTTAAAACACCCGATCGTATTGGAAGTAGAACGTCCGGTGGAAGAAATGGCCAAACGACGTATCAACTTTTATCAACGCCAAGACTTTACACTATGGAAAAAAGAGTACTGCCAACCTCCTTACAAGCCCGGAGATGACTTTCTCCCCATGTATTTAATGGTACACGGAGAACTGGATTGTGAAAAGGATTTTGAAACAATCAAAAAGAGAATACATAAAGAAGTATATGGAGTAAAAGACAATTAAAAAAGAATCCCGATAGTTCCAATGACTACCGGGATTTTTTATATCATACCATTACAGTTCTGTAATTAAGTCCAACCGTTACTGTATCTAAAACGATAACGAATATCAAATACTCTGCCATTCATCTGATAATATCTATCGAACTCTTTTTTATCCGGATCTCCCAAAATTTCCCCTAAATTTGCTGTCTTCAGAGAAAGAACAAAGAATTTCCCGTTGGCTAACCCGACTCCCAGTTGATTACCTTGTGAAGTTTCCGCATTCAAAGCTGTAACTTCCGCATCAAATGTTTTCAATTTTATCGGTTCATCCCTGTCTATCGTTGTACGGTCAACATAATAAAGGTCGTTCCCTTTACCTATCAACAGATAGGTTCTATTATTAATATAAGGTGCTGTATAAATTACAGCTCCTTCTAATAAATTACCAAAACTAATTGACTTGTTGACAGATGGAGTAGCCGTTACCTGATTGCTATTAGAAGCCTTGTTGACAGAATATTCCTGATACAAATATTCACTTCCCTTTTTCAGAATCAGAGTCATCACATATGTACCATCTGTCAGTCCAGTAGTTTTAGGGCGGGCATAACCCAGATACACAACTTCATAATCCAACAGATCATGCAACTTCGGCGCATCATAAAAGCCATTCTTATTATAGTCTTCTTCCTTTGCTGTAAATTGAAGTACCTTACCGGCAGATTGCTTGTCATAATCCATTAGGGCTAAAATACGTTGGTGTCCTTTCTCACCTTCCACAAATGCCATATTCAAAGCACGCATTTCCGGTATAATCAAAAATCTATCAACTTTTACCTCTTTATTTTCAAAAGTCAATGGTATTGACAGGAATTTACCTGTATGAAAAGCTTTTTCTGATAGCTTTTTACGTGTGTATGCTTTTCCGTCTTGGTCCACTACAACAGTCAACCATTTTAGCTCTGCAATCTGCTTCACATTCAAGTTATCTGCAAAACTGGGTTCTAGAAAAGCATCCGGTAAAACAAGGTCTTTAGTAAAAGCGGCACCTTCCAAATCCACACACTTAGTAGCTTTCGGATTCACAATCCATACAGAAGAAGGATTACTACTTGAACCTCCTGAACGGAAATGTTCTAATAACCCTAACGTTTCCTTAGGAAGAGCTTCTCGATTTTGTTCTTGATAAACTTCCAGATGCTCCTGATAAGTCACCGCATCAGTACCTGTTGCAGTCATAAAATTCAGATAAGAAGCTTGTTCATCCTTTGACAACACCAGCCAACCATATAAATTATATTTCTGCGTGAAATCCATCGATGTACGGCCGATGTATGTAAGACCAGTCTTCGGATTAGTCACACGCAACTGACATTCTACCTGGCTTGCTATTTTCTCCACCGTGAATTCCAATACACGTTTATCAGATATAAATTCACCATTCAATGTCCAGTTGTATTCCAGTTCTGACTCTGCAACTTCTTCCGTAGCAAAAGTAATGGTCGGTTCCAATTTGGCTACATTTCCTACAACATAAGTATATTTAGCACCTCCTAAATCAACTGTTATCTCATTTACATCCTCATAATCATAGTTTCCTTTATCGCCATAGCAACTTTCCAAAACCACTGTCAGAGAAAATAACAGTAGAATATATATATTCTTTTTCATATTCAAATCCATTTTACTCATTAATAAACCGGAATATCAATATCCAATCCGTGCTCTGTTATATACTCCTTGAAATCCAATGCATATTTTCGAATCAAGGTTTCATCCATACCAGTCAGATCATTCACTCCTGTACATTTTATAAACTCTTCAAACTTATAAGGATCATACTTGCCTAAATAACTTTCGACAGTCTTATCCCACCACAAAGGTGGCTTAGCTATATTATCAAAATTAATAGTAATACTACACTGATCGGCAAAGCCCGGTTGAAAATTTTCATTCTCCTTAATACCAAACACTAACGTCGCTTCTTTATCTTTCAATATATTATTCGGATTCTTCAAAGTCACCGTAACCTGATCGATAGGAGTTCCTTGATGAAATATAGGGTGAAGATTTAACTCATACATTTCCGGAGTAGCAGTTGTTTTCTCTGTATCAATATACAGTTCAAAATCCTTGTCTTCTTCCAATAAACCTCCCATAAGATTTACCTCAAATTCTAGTGAATGAGTGTCAAGGCCAGGATAATAAGAAAAAGAGAAATTCTGTACTGTAGTTTCCTTTTGCGTAAAATAAACATACGATCCCAAATCATATCTGCCTATCTGGTCTTTCTCACATGCCGTGAGTGTCAAAACCATTGCCGTTAAAAATAAATATATCTGTTTCATTTTCGATCCGTCTATAAATTAGTAAACCATCTCGTTATCCGGTAATGGGAATATAAAGTTAGCCTTTGAATTAGGAAGTATATTATACTTCTTATAAAAATAATATAACTGACCTTCACCTAAAAATTCCTTACGTGCATCCTTTAAAACAGCTTCCTGATATTCCTCTAAAGTAGAAACGTATGAGAAAATACCGGCTGTACACCCTCTATTGGTTGCAACAGTTTCTAACTCCAGTGCTCCACTTGCAGGATCTGTTTTCGCCAAATATTCACCACGGATATAATACATTTCACTCAAACGGATAACAGGAATAATACGTTTATCAAGATCCGTATAAGAGGCATCATCCATATATTTTTTAGAAATCACACAATACCAGTCATAGTCGCTATGAATTTCCATCATACCCCCACTCTCATTCCAACGTCTGTCATTCGCATTTTCATTCAAAATTTCCTCATAATCATCATAATCGATAGAAACCATTCCACCATCTTCATCCACATTATCCCACGCCTTGAAAAGTTCTACTTCTTTTGAATTTGAAAGAGCGAAAATTAAATCATCCTTCATCTTAGGATTCGTATTAAAGCTTGCATTAGCAGTGAAAGTAAACATCTTATCTCCATTATCGTCTGTATAATTTATAACCTCTGACGCTGCATCATAAGCTTTTTTCGCCTCTCCCGCATAAGAGAATACACGTGCTTGTAAAGCCGTAATAGCCATATAGCTCATGCGAAAACCACGGCTAGCGTAAAAAAGGTCTGTCACCAAATCCCCACCTTCAAAGCGATAACCTTTGGTCATTAATATCTTATAACCTTCTTGATTATCATAGGTCTGCACCAAATTGCGCGCATCTTCCAAATCTTTTTCTATTTTAGCCAATATCTCTTTCACTGTTAGGTAGGGTTCTGACACAGAAGGGAAAGTTGCATAATAAGGAATGTATTTCTTACCATCATCTGCTGCTACACTAGGAGCAAAAAAACGAAGGACTTCGAAATGCAAAATTGCTCTTAACGCCAACGCTTCTCCATGAATTAGATCTCGTTCAAGCGTTTTACCCTGAAAGATGGTAGGATCGACACTTTCTATATTCTTTATCAATTCATTGCAATTGGCTATTGCATTGTAAGCCGTAGACCAGATGCTCTGAATAACCGGTTCCAACGTTTTATCCGTATATTTATACTGGCAGGCTTGCCAATACTTGGAGTCCGTACTACCTAAATTAGATTTAGTATAATTCTGTCCCAATACATCAGCCATTCCCCAGGTCAGTTCTTCTCCCCAAAGATACTGGCTTGACATCTGTTTGTAAATACCGTTTAAGGCAATGCGGTATCCACTGCCAGAGTTAAACAGGTCTTCTCCATCCACTTGATTATTAGGACGTACATCCAACCAATCGGAGCAGGAACAAAACGTCAATGACGTACATAAAACTAATATAATATGCTTAATTTTCATATACTTCCTTCTTTTTAAAATTTGTCACGATCAACTTAGAAACTTGCATTCACAGTAAAATTGACGCTTCTTGAGTAAGGATAACTCAAACCGCGTTCTTGTTTCACTGTACAGAAACGGGCAAGGTCATTAGCACCTATTTCCAAACGGAGCATGCTCAATCCTAATTTCTTGATTTGTTCCGCAGCGAAAGTATACCCTAATGTAATTGAATTCAATGACAACAAGTTGTAGTCTTCAATAAAACGGGTCGTTGATTTAGTTATTTCAATGCTGTTCTTACCATTATACAACGCTTTAAAACGTGCATTGTCTCCCGGCTCTTTCCAACGGTCGGAAAGAACACGCTTGTCTACGTTAGAGTTGTAGATATCAGCATTCTCAACCTTAGATACCAGCGTTGAATTATAGCGTTGACCACCATACTCATACATAAATGTAGTGTACAAGCTGAATTTCTTCCAAGAGAAGTTGAAACCAAATGTTCCCTGAATATCCGGTTCGGTATCACCACAACTAATCATATCAGCTGAATCCCATTTAGTAGTCAATGTACCGTCTCGTTTTTCAAAGATTTCTTTTCCCGTTGCCGGATCGATCCCATGAGATTTCACTGCAGAAATTGCAGTAGTAGACACACCTTCTTCATATTTGCGGAAAGGCTTAGCAGCATTAGCATCATAATTGCCCAGTTCTGCATATTTCTGATCGACCAAATCATTATATGCTTTCAGACTATTGGAAATCTTCACCAACTTATTCTCATTGTGCCCTAAGTTAGCAAATAATGACAACTGCATATCACGCTTACGAATAATATTACTGCGTACATTGATTTCATATCCACGATTCTGCATTTCCCCAACATTGTCTTTATAAGAAGTAAAACCGGTAGAACTAGGAATCGTTACATCATTCACCAAATCCACTGTACGTTTATTATAGTAAGCAAATGAAACATAGAACAAACGTTTCAACAGACCTAATTCAAATCCAAAGTCCGTCTGATAGGTCGTTTCCCAACCCAAGTTCACATTCCCCATTGCTATCATATTGGCCCCCATTCCGGTTTCATACCATTCATCACCATTAATCTCGTAAACGGTTTTTGCAGCAAAAGGCTCAAAATTAACTTTACCGGAAGAACCATAAGTTCCGCGAATTTTAAATTCATCAATAAAGCTCAACTTCTTTATAAACTCATAGTTATGCAAAGCAAGTCCCAACCCAAACGACCAGAATAAGGCAGTCTTGTTGTCCGACCCAAATTCGGAAGAGCCATCGCTACGAACAGAAGCGTCAAGCAAATAAATGTTCCGATAACTATAGTTTAAAGTAGCCAACGCACCGAACAAACGTGATTTGTTATCGCTCCAATCCGGTTTTTCGTAAATTTTTTGTGCATAATTAGGAGAATCGAAGTCACCGGACGGGAATCCCATATAGCGAGCCGAAGAACTTGTAGCACTGGAAGAAGTAGCGTTAATACCTACTGATAGATTAATATTATGCTCTTTAATAGTCCGGTTATATGCCAGAAAAGCATTCATATCCCAAGAAAAAGAATTACCACTACCAGTAGTCAATTCACCGGATATTTTATTCGTTCCACCCAAAACGTCTGTATTTTTTGCCGACAACGGGTCAAGAAAGTTACGGGACTCGGAATAACTTTTAGTTAATGCAAACTGCCCTTTAATTTGCCAGTGATCATTAATGTACCAATTTGCAGACAAGTTATCAATAAATTCGTCCGCACTAGACCTATCATAACTTTTCAATGTAGCTTCATATAAAGGATTGGCCAAGTTATCCATCCCTAACTTATGCCACTCGGTTGTCTTTGTTACATAAGTTCCATCATCATCACGGAAAGTATCATACGGCAACTTAGTTGTATAATCCGAGAAATTTCCATAAGGCGATTCTTTAGAACGTGTTGCCGAATAAGAAACGTAATTACGTACTTGCAAACGACCGATACGGTAATCCAAAGATAAACCTCCACTTGTACGATCACGATAAGAACCCTTCATCACACCATCAGATTTATTATAGCTCAAGTCCACAGAGAAACGTAGATTTTCCGTACCTCCGGTCAAAGACAAACTATGTTTATGATTGAATACGGAATGTACCGGTTGAGAAATCCAGTCGGTATCAACTCCCCGTCTTACATTCTGTAATTTACCATAATATTCTTTGTCAAGAGTATATTGTTCAGCAGCATCTTTACCTTTATAAAAACCGGACAAACGTTCTGTTTCCAGTTTTTCCGATGCATTCATCAAATTATAGTCAGACAAGTCCGGCATCTGCAAAGTTCCGGTCATACTATAATCAATCTGCAATTTTCCTGGTTTAGGAGGTACAGTAGTGATAACAACGATACCGTTTGCCGCACGTGAACCATACATAGCTGTCGCAGCCGCATCCTTTAAGATGGTAATACTTTCAATACGGTTCGGATCAAGGTCATATAATTTAGTAGCCGAAACTTCAAAACCATCCATAATGAACAACGGGAGGTTCGGATTATTCTGCAAATTAGATTTAGACACTGTTTCCGAGTCCAACTCTTTGATACCTATACCAGAACGACCTCGAATATACAGTTCCGGAATAGCGTTCGGGTCCGACCCCCATTGACTATTTTCCTGAATACGGAAAGAAGGGTCGAATGCCTGCAAAGCAGAAAAAACATTTGTCTTGGAAACCTTTAACAGTTCGTCTTTTTTAATCTGCACACTGTTACCCGTAAAGCTCTTCTTATTGATATTAGAATAACCGGTAATCACCACTTCATCAGTCATCACAGCATCTTCTTTCATAGAAATCACCCGGGCCTTTATGTCTTTTGACGCATCATCTCCCAAGCTTATCTCCTGTGTAGTCATTCCTATATAGGAAACAATAATCACCGGATGTTTACGAATAGGATACATTAATTTAAAGTCTCCATTAACATCCGTAGTGGTACCAAAATCTGTGCCTTTCAGTCGAATAGTAACTCCAACTAATTGAAGCCCTTCCTGATCAACCACTTTTCCAAAAACAGTCCGATATTCTGATGACTGTTCTTTACTTTCAACCTTTGGCCTTTGGCCTTGTTGCTTATTATCTTTCTGTTGAGCCACCACCGTGACTATAGACAAAAGATATACCAAGGAAAAAAGAAATACTTTTTTCATAATCCGTGTTGTATTCTATTTATGCAAAACAATATATTGTATTATTTAAATTTTAGGAATATCTTTCCAAGAACGTGTCATCAAGAACAGTAAATATTTATAGTGAGCACGCGTCTGTTCATCTCCCGTCATTTGTTGTTTCTTTATTAACTCCGACAACTTCTGATAAGTGCCGTACCATAAATGATTCTGATTATCAGCCGCAATGTTATAAACAACAGCACGAGACCCATAACCTTGTTCCTCTATGGCACTTTCAGCATCTTCATTTTCCTCCTCATCCAAGGCACCTACTTTATCAGCGTTGTCATCCGACAGATAATATTGTCCGAACCATCTCTTCTGACCATTTATATCCACGCTATTACGCACATTCGACAAAAATTCAGCTTGCATAATACGTTCGGGTTCTGTCAACGAACGTCCCTCCATTGTCGGACGCCATACAAACTCATATAAATCATCGATATATTCTTTTGGGCTATAAGAAGAGGGATCGCGATAGTACGTCAACGAAATACGCTTGGTTTGATACAAATCTGTAATCACATTCTTTTCTTTTACTACATAGTTCTTCAGAATTTTACGGGCTTGTGAACCGGAGAATGAAAGTTTCTTTATAACATCTTCATCATCAATCCATTCCAAATCTTTCAGTTGAGTAAACAGGAACTCTAAAGATGCCTTTTGTAATTCCTTGGGTACCGCCGTGAGAGTTGCGTTAGCGTCACCTACAAAATGCTCATTCAGATAGAATGAACCAATGTTACGATATACATTAAACAAATATCCTCGCAATTGCTGTACAATAAACGGGAAGACCATATTACGATAATCATAATTCTTATCTTCCGCATCCATCCACTCATGCATATGAGCTACAATGTAACGCAAATTATTGATACCGTATGTACTAGCTTTAATCGCATCATTTCCTAAATCAAAAGAAAGAGCTGACGGGTCGAACGTGGTCAACAAATACTGTTTGGTTCCGAAACGATACATCGGATCACCGCTTTTCTCACTAATCCACTGGCGCACTATCTTATTTTCTTCCTGCGGAGTTTGTGCTTCTAAAATTGGTTTGTAGGCTACTTTAATAGCATAATAATCATACACTCCCAATTTAGGAGAAAGCATCACTCCCTTATCACCCGGTTGAGCAACGTAATTGAAACCTACTTCATCCATCACAGATGCAGTTATTCCATATTTCTGTGTATAAGAAGCTGACCGTAATGAATCTGTCGGTATAGCAGCAGAACCTGCCATATTCTCTATCAATCCCAGAGCAAAACCAACTTCCCGACGAACGGCACAACGAAGCGTTTCACTCATTAAGTCATCCGGTAACCGAAGATGACGCGCATCCGGATCAACCTGGGAAGTCTGTACAAAACGCTGGATATTATTCCACTTAAGCAAATCATGATAAAGATATAAAGAAGCATTCATGATTTCTCCGGTACGAGGATCAGCAAATGACGCATCTTTCATAGTCGTTACCACCCCGGTAGGAACATAACGAATCGTACTGTATTTCAAATTATCAGGATCAAAATTCGGATCATCTTTCGGAAAGTCCTTTACCTGGATAGCATCTTTAAAACCAATAGCCTCGAAAGCCTTATTCCAGTCATTTACTCCTGCTTTTACAGCGGCTCTCCAACTTACCGGAAAATTCGGATCCATATAAAAAACAATCGGCTTTTTCGGTTCTGTCAGATCACCACGTTTGTACTTGTCAACATCCGACACCTCCAGATTCCAACGTTTCATCCGGTGTTCCATTCTGGAACCGTCTACCTCCGTACCCATATTTTCCATAGCTACAGTCCCTATTCCTATTCGGGGATCGGCCAAACGGGGACGCATCTGCGGTTTCTCCGGAAGCAATAATAAAGTACGGTTTACTGTTATGCTAACAGGTTCATCCACACTTACAAGTTGTCCCCCCACACTTAAATTCATTAAGTAAGTCAATTTAGAAATAATAGAGACGTTATCTTCAAAGGCCTTCACCCCCATCAGGTAAGACAAATCATCCTTGAATTTTACCGCCTGACTACCCGATCCATATTCCATTGTACGTTTGCCACTTGAAAAAGGATTCATATTTTCTGTATGAGATACAAAGTAGGAAGTCATATCTACCACAACAGCCGAAGAGTCTTTATTAAAGGCAGCAATAGTGAACGCATCAACAATGGTTGATAATGAATTCTTCTTCAATCCCTCCTGCATATTCTGGTTCGCCGAACTGGAGAATATCATATTCTGTCCTGTTCTACTGACTTCCTTCATATATAGCGTACTGTCTACCATTGCAAATTTGATGTGCCGGGGAGTATACGACATCGTTCCTGCCGGTCCATTTCCCATGTCAGAGGTTTCTACCACCTTCGATCCTAAAAGAAACTCACGTCCCATGAGTGAAACAGGGAACTCGACGAGCAGTTTTTTCTTGTCTACAAAGTGTAAAGTGAGCAGACCTTTAGAGGTTTCCACCTTCTTGTCTTTAAACAGCTTTTCGTATTTGCTGAGTTTTTTCTCTTTCTTTTCTGTTTTGTCTTTTTTCTTTTTCCAGAAAATCGTATTTGCGTCTGCAGCAGGCAACGTAAATACCGCAGCCAGACAAATGATTAAAAATCGTCTCATATCGTGTTTTCTTATTATTTTACCAATTACGTATATCTTCTATCTTCTCAAGCAACTGTCCATAGTGCATCCTTGTTTCATCAGAACCAGAATTCAAACGCGATTCCATCAACTTCTGAACACGAATCAACAGCCCATGATACAAATGCAACTGATTATCATTAGATAAATTGGTGATATATCCCAAAGGTCCGAATCCTCCAACTGTATTTACTTCAGGCCGAACAGACTGTAACAGTGTTTCAATCTTCTTACCTTTCTTTTCACGACCTGTAGTTTCCATGTGATTGGGCAACTGCAACTTTCTCAAAATCGCAGCAATCACTTCATATTGAAGCAGCATCTCTGCACGGTTCAATGACTTACCTTTTAAAGTCGATGCCCATACACCACTGTAAATGTCATTCAAGTATTCTTCAGGAGAATAACTGTTCTTATCTTTGTAGTAAGCTAATGACACTCGTTTAGTAGCCACCAAAGCAGTTGCAAAATTCTTAATCATCTTTTGATAAACCGGAGTTTGTACCGGCATATTACGAAGGATGGAAGAATCATCCAACCAGGTCATATTACACAACTCGTTCATTACAAAACGAGCCGCTTCACGCTGTTGCGCTTTAGATACAACAGATAGAGCCTGATTACGATCGCCTACCCTATGTTCGGACAGATAAAATCCTCCTACATTTCGAAAAGCATACATCAAATATCGGTTATACTGATTAACTATCTCCGGGTAAATCTGAATGCGGAAACGATAGTCCGAATCTTGTTGTTCCACCCATTTATCCATGTTTCCCAAGATATATTTCAGATTACTGATTCCATATTTTCCCGCTTTAACAGCATTGTTGCTCAAATCACCTCCGAGCGCACTCGGATCATATTCTGCGTCCTGATATTGCGCTTTTCCATAGCGATAAACCGGATCTCCTGACTTCATAGATACCCATCTCATGATCTTTTCACAGATTTCTTCCGGCGTCTTCGCATCCGGAATGAGCATATATCCCATCTGAATCGCATATAAGTCATAAGCTCCCAACTTATTTTGAACAAAATCAACCTTACCATCTCGCGGTTGGGCAATATAATTAAAAGGAAGCTCATCCATCACAGAAGAAGCAATGCCGTTCTGTTTGGTAAATTCAGGTGAACGCAATGATTCTACAGAAAATGCAGCCGAAGCGGAAGCATTTTCTGCCAAACCTAAACAATGACCTACTTCACGAGCTACATAAAGCCGGATACCCTCTAATAAAATCTCTTCCGACAACTGCCCCCCCCGTATACGTTCATCAGCTTGAGCTGTTTGAACAAAACGTTGATTGGCTATTGTCTTAGCTATATCATGTCCGACAAAAATAGTTCCATTAATAATTTCTCCACTACGAGGATCCACCCAAACTTTACTCTGAGTTTTTGAAAGATTTACAGGAACATAACGGATACAAGAATACTTCAAATTTCCGGCATAAAACGTCGTATCATTTGCTGGAAAATCCGCAGTCTGCACAGCATCTTTAAATCCAGCCATTTTAAACGCTTCATTCCACCAGTTAACTCCTTCTTTTATTGCTTTTTTCCAGGCTTCCGGAAAATCACTATCGATATAGAACAACACAGGTTTTCGTGGAGCAACTAAATCACCCCGGCGATATGCCTCCTCATCGGCAGGAAGCAGATTCCATTTATGTTGCAAATATGAAAAAGCCGTACCGTCTTTTTCTGTCGATATCTTTTGCTTCTTGGTATATGTATATCCTAAACGAGGATCGCCCAACCGCCAGGTCATTACCTCTTCCGGCAATAAAAGCATTGAATAAACAGCCTTCACCCGTACATTTCCTCCTCTAACCTCTCTTTTATTAGCAAGTAGAGACTGATAAAAACTCATATCCAGATTAATTTCCAAGTTATCATCAAAGACATAGAAATTCCTGATAGAAGAGAGATTCTTTTTCAAGATAGCTTTCAACTCCAATTTACCATATTTCTCATCTCTTAAAGAAGCACTATTCTGGTCAAATAAAGGAAGGCGTTTATTATCAGCAAGAAAGAACTTAGTAACTTCAAATACCACTGCCGTGCTATCCATATTATAAGCCGCAATCTTGAATGATTCCATATTCGGCGTTATATTACTTTTCGCTACTGCCCTACTTATATCAGACTGGTTGCTATATACATCCATTCGAGAAACAGGGGTTACATTTTGCATATATATCTGATCCTCTTGTATAGCAAAACGAATATGCAACGGAGTAGTCATAGTCTGTCCTACAAGACCGCTTGCATTATTACTTGTTGCCGAAACCGAAGAACCCATCAAAAAGTCACGTCCAAGCAAACTTTTAGGAAATTCAAAGTAAAGTTTATCATTAATCTTATGGATTGTAATAAGCCCTTTCTTTGTCACCACTCTTTTGTTCTTAAACAAACGTGGATATTGAGTATTCCTTTTTTTAGAAGCAGTCTGAACCGTATCCGATTTTGCTTCCGTTTGCACCTTCTCCTTTTTCTTGGCAAAAACATCAGAAGTTCCGGTAGCTAACATAAAAGCCCCGGTCAATAACACTATAAATAACTTCATCACTCAACAATTTTTATTTTGCCTTTTCAAAATCAGTAATGATAGACAATAAATATTCATAGTGAGAACGGGTTGCATATGAACCTGAATTCTTACGCTTTTCCACTATATTCTTTATACGTGTCAATAAATCAAAGTACAGATGATTCTGATTATTATTTGAAGTGTTAAGCACATAATAGATATAATCAAAACCTGCATATTCATTTATCTTTTTCAGTGCGTTAGCAGTCTTGTAATAATGTCCTGCATCTACACAACAATCTGCATCTCCCTGCTCTGTCAAGTGCTTATATACATCAAATAGTTGGAACAAAGGTAAATCCGTATTGGCGGGTAACTGTAAAGCACCCGTCTGGGCAGCTTGTTTCAGATCTGCAAACAAAACTTCATCAATCTCGTCTTTCTTCGTCAGCGGGTCAGCATTACGAATAATGCCCATCAAGACTTCGGTCTGCAAAATACGTTCGGATTCGGTCGGTTCTACGTTCTTTATAGTCGACTCCCACAAAATATTATAAATATCATCTAAATATTCCTGTGGAGAATATGCGGAAGAATCACGGTAAGCAGCCAATGAAACACGTTTTGTATTCAGAATCTTCTTGCTCATTGATTTCAAGATAGAACGTGACATTGAACCATCAAAAGTCAGATTCTTTACCACATCAGGATTATCTATCCAGTCGATGTTCTTTAATTCATTCAAAACAAACTGAACAGCACGTTTTTGCATATCATGAGGAATCACTTCAGATGTGTTATACGGATCGCCGACATAATGTTCATTGATAAAGAAACCGCCCACATTTGCCCAGGCATTATTCAGATAACGTACATACTGCGAAACCAATGCGTCATAAAGATGATCACGATATGTAAAATCAGGATCCTTGTCATTCAGCCATGCATTGAGATTACCTAATATATATTTCAGATTCTTGATGCCATAAGCACCTGCCTTCATGGCATCATTACTGATATCTTCCGATAAAGAAGTCGGGTCGAAAACCCCATAACCCAATTGTTGCTTTCCATATCTATATTCCAAATCCCCTATTTTACTCTTAATGATGTTTTCCAAATAAGGAACCTCCTCTTCTGAAGTTTTTGCCTGCGGGAATACGGTATATCCCCACTTGATGGCATAATAATCATAAGTGCCTAATACCGGAGGAGTAAGACATACATCTTTGTCTTCAGGTTGTGCTATATAATTAAAACGGGCATAGTCCATGATGGACGGAGTTGTACCATGTTCTTTCATAAACACAGGATCACGATATGATTCCGTTGCATAAGCAAAAGAAGATCCCATATTGTGCATCAATCCCAAACAGTGACCTACCTCATGAGATATGATATAGCGCAAGCTCTCGTCTAATACATCCTGCGGAAGTTTAGGAGTACGTACTCTTGGATCAACCTGTGCCGTTTGCACGAATCTCATGTCATTCACCAACTGGATAACATCGTGATATACAAATACAGAAGCATTAATGATCTGACTGTTTCTGGGATCAATCCACGATGGTCCCATTGCGTTTGCAATTCCAATCGGAGCATAATTAATGCAATTATATTTAATATTAGCCGGATCAAATTCTGGATCATCCTTTGGGAAATCCTTCACTTGCATTACATTCTTAAAGCCAATACGTTCAAAGGCTTTATTCCATACCAGCACTCCTTCATGGATACCCTTTTTCCATTCTTCAGGAAAAGCGTCATCTACATAAAAAAGAATAGGCTTGGTAGGTTCAACAAGTTCTCCTCGTTTGTAAGCTTCTACATCTTTAGGATATACATTCCACTTGTTGGTATAAGTATTCATTTTTACTCCGTCATAATCATCGGCGATTTCTTCCTTATTAGAAGTAAAATAACCAATTCGGGGGTCAGCCATACGCGGCATCATTTCAGGAGTCTCCGGCAACAAAACAAATGACCGGTTTACTTTTACCGTCACGGGTTCCTGATAGGCTATTGCAACAATCCCCATATAAAGTAAATCCTGCAAATAGCTCAAACTTGATGTTACTGATATATTATCATCAAATGATTTTATCTGATCGACATAAGAGAGCTCTTTTTTGAACGTCGCCCGACGAACGCAAGCACCGAACATTGTTTTCTTACCATAAGGATCAAAAATAGCCATACGCTTATTGTCGCTCACCAAAAAATCCGTCATGTCAAATACTACAGCTGTACTATCTGCATTATAAGCCATCACTTTGAATCCTTCCATTACAGGCTCTCCGATTCCTTTCTTCATCGCCTCTTTAATAGACTCATCCTTACTCGTAGAAAAGATTGGGCGACGTGCAAAGTTACTCACTTCGCGCATCTCCATCACACTATCGCGTAATGCGAATTTAATGTGCAGGGGCTTCTTAACCTTTTGCCCAACCAATGCATTTCCATTGTCACTAATCTCTGAAACTGTCGATCCTAAAAGCATCTCGCGATTCTGAAGAGTAAGAGGGAATTCAAATAAGATTTTTCCTTCAATCTTATGAAGAGTTATCACCCCTTTTTTCACCTCATCTTTCTTCCCTTTAAAAATCTTCTCATAGGGAGACTCTTTCTTCGCAGTTTTCGTGTTTTTTTTCTTCTTTGCGTAAATCGGTTCTACCGTCACTAACATTGCGCACGCTAGTACCAGCAAAAGAAACGCCTTCTTTGCAACTAACTTATT
The DNA here is from genome assembly GCF_009193295.2 of Bacteroides luhongzhouii. Classification (NCBI taxonomy): domain Bacteria; kingdom Pseudomonadati; phylum Bacteroidota; class Bacteroidia; order Bacteroidales; family Bacteroidaceae; genus Bacteroides; species Bacteroides luhongzhouii. The sequence goes on from NZ_CP059973.1 coordinate 5,582,683, forward strand.
CACAATTAAAATTATTTAATAATATTATAAATAATAAAACAGGTGCAAACATATATATAATTCTTATTGAAAGTGAATAACATCACACCAAATTAGCATTCTTTTATTCTTTTTTATCTTATATATCTTTTATTTAAAAGAGTGTAAAATGGCTATATTCCAATATGATGTAACATTTGCATATAAAAAGAAAGGGTGTCCAAACCGATTTGGACACCCTTTCTTTTTATATATCAAATTAACTAATTACTTTTCACCACGTTTAGTAGCCGAATAGTTAATCTTCAAAGCATAAGATTTTCTAAGAGCATTTTTTACGTCAGTAATAATACCCATCTTTGTCTTTTGGTCTACTTTCAGAGACACAGTCATTTTAGCTGCATCACCTTCATTCATACTTGCACGTTCCTGGAAAATGAAGTCTTGTACTTCACCAACTTCAGCATAGCTGTCGTTGAGCTGAATACGACTTTCAGTACCCATTTTCGCGCGATATTCCTGTGTAGGTTCTCCTACATAGATGAATGTTACCAGCGATTTCTTCTCCAGTTTTTCGAGTTCAGTACCTTGCGGAAGTGTAAACTGTACCTTTAACGTTACCTCACGCATTGTTGTTACAATCATAAAGAAGAACAACAAGGTAAAGATAAGGTCAGGCAACGAAGAAGTATTCAATGCCGGCATTTCACGTTTACCAGTCTTATTAAATTTTCCCATTACTTACTTCTTTTTTTCTCCGTATTTTTTAGGTTCTGCCTCAGAAATTCTCTGCGGATAAATTTCGCGAATCGCTTTTTGCTGATCGTCATTCAATTCCGCATATGTAGTTCCAAATTTCTGTTGAGCCAACTCGTCTCTCAATTCATTGTATGCAGCCACCAATTCGTTCTGCACGCTAATATAAGCCTGATAAGAAGATCCACGGTCATTCTGCAAAGAAATTACATGCTTGTCGTTAACGAGATAAGTGCCGAAGAATTCCACATTCTTTTGTGTTTTTTCAGGCATATGTTCTGCGTTAGCAACGTTAGCAATAAATTCTTTAGCTTTCTCTTTCAACTGATCAACACCGATATAATCATTTCCACACATCAAGGCATCATCCTTATTCAGATATACCTGTAAGACGTTACGTTCTTTGATTTTATCAGTATTATCCTGATCTTGATCTTCGGGTGGTGGAGGCAAAAGTCTTGCCAAACCACGGTCCGTATCCATTGATGTTGTAATCAAGAAGAAGATCAGCAACAAGAAAGCGATATCCGCTGTAGAACTTGAGTTAATATCAGGAACTTTTCTTTTTCCTCTTGCCATTGTAATTACTTATTTAATTGAGAATTACTCAATTGATTAGGATAATTTCTTCTTTATGCCACTCACGATGATTGCAACAACTGTCACAAACAACAAAATGTAAATAGAATAAAGGAACATATCTGTTATTTTCAGCCAAAAAGGAACGTTGTCTGTACCACTATAACCCTGGATCTGCATTGGTGTTCCGTCACCCATAGACCAAGCTACAACTAAAACAACAACTAAAAGAACCAAACCAAGTAAAGATTTAATAGCATTTGCCGGATTATCTTTCAAGGCTGCTCCAAATTGGAATATTGCACCGAGTATAGTAGCTGCAATAGCAATGCCAAACAAAGCATACATCAAATAAAGTAAGGCGTCTGTTTGAGCCGGCTGCCACATCTCGGGATCTACCCCCGCAATCGCTGCATCGCCTGTAGCATCTCCTCCTAAAAAGAAAAGGCACAATACGACCAGAATGATGGCAAACATCGCATAAAGTGCGTAATACGATGCTCTATATGTTAACTTACTCATCTTCGATTATTTTTTGTATTTCAAATTATATTTGATTACCATGTCTAACAAAGAGATAGAAGAATCTTCCATTTCGCTAGTCAGAGCTTCAATCTTAGCAAGTACATAGTTGTAGAATACCTGAAGGATCAACGCTACGATCAAACCGAAGATAGTTGTAATCAAGGCAACTTTCATACCACCTGCAACAACCGTCGGAGAGATATCACCTACCTGCTGGATTTTATCAAATGCCTGCACCATACCGATTACAGTACCCAAGAATCCGAGTGACGGAGCCATTGCGATAAACAGTGTGATCCAAGAACATCCTTTTTCAAGGTAACCAGCCTGTACACCACCGTAAGATACAACTGACTTCTCAACTACATCAATACCCTGATCAATTCTCATCAGACCTTGATAGTAGATAGAAGCAACCGGACCTCTGGTGTTACGAGCAATGTCTTTAGCAGCTTCAACATCACCTTTTTCCAAAGCAGCTTCGATAGATGCCATGAATTTTTTTGTGTTGATTTCAGCCAAGCTCAAATAAATGATACGTTCGATACAGAAAGCCAAACCGATCACCAAAGCGATAGCTACCAAACTCATGAAAGATGCAGTACCTTCGATGAATTTAACTTTGATTTCCTTGTGAATACCACCTTCTTCTGCAGCAGGAGCAGCAGCTGTAGTAGCTTCAGCGGCAGGAGCAGCTTGTTGTTCAGTTTGTTCTGCTGCAGGAGCATCTTGAGCCTGAGCAAGTTGAATTGAGCCAAAAGTGAAGGCCCCAATCACAGCAACAATTGCAAATAACTTTTTCATTGTGTGTCTAATTTTTAAGATTAATTAATTGATTATTATTATTGTATTTACTTCTCATCTCTCTTTCATTTCTGCGGAGAGACGGGGATTCGAACCCCGGATACGCTTTTGGCGTATACACGCTTTCCAGGCGTGCCTCTTCAACCACTCGAGCATCTCTCCTTATGAGTTTTCCGCATTTTCAGCTACAAATGTATTCTTTTTTTTCTTTTCTTGAAGCATTCTCCCTCTTTTATCTTGAATAAATACTGCAAATTAATATAATTTAAAACCTTTCGAACCTTATTTGCGGATTCCGAACACTTTTAACGCATTCACGGAAGTGACCTGTGCCACGTACTCCGGGTCCATCTGATAAATATCAGCCACCTTCATTAGTGTATCTCGCACATTAGCGCTCTCATTTCTCTTTCCCCGGTTCGGCACGGGAGCTAGATAGGGGGAATCGGTTTCGAGCACAATACGTTCCAAAGGAACTGTCATCAGTGTTTCCGGTAAAGTCGATTTTTTAAAAGTAACGACTCCATTAATACCCAACATAAATCCTTCGAATTCCAACAATTTCATTGCTTCTTCCGATGTTCCGGTGAAACTATGAAAAATGCCGGTCAATGCCGTCTTTTTATAGGGTTCCATTACCTTATATATATATTCAAATGCTTCTCTTGAATGAATAACGATTGGAAGACCATACTCCAGCGCCCACCCTATTTGCTTTTCAAAAACCAAAATTTGCTCTTTCAGAAAAGTCTTATCCCAATAAAGATCAAGGCCTATTTCTCCGATAGCCACGAATTCATTGGAAGTCGACAAGTACTTGTGCGCAATTGCTAATTCCTGTTCATAGGATTCATTGACGGAAGTCGGATGCAACCCGATCATCGGATGGCAAAAACCCGGATAATCCCTACACACTGACAACATGGCATCAATCGTGGTACTATCTATATTGGGCATGAAAATATGGGAGACTCCCGCTTTTCGTGCACGTTCCATCACCTGTGGCAGGTCTTCGGTAAATTCTTCAACAAAAAGGTGAGAATGAGTATCTATCAGCATGATATTTCTTTTTCTTCTTTTACTTTTTCGCTGGAGCGATAATAATATATCAGCCCGTAGTCGCGACATTTTTCTAATCTGGTATCATTGGGAGTGACATCCTGATATTTAGCTTCTACCTGGTTCCAGATATCCAAAATCAATTCATCTGCACGATCACGCATGGATGCCAATTCATCAAGACTTCGAGTGGTTAATGCCTGATAGTTTTTCTGTCGTTCATAGCTCTCCAGGAAAATATCATAATGCACTTTTACGCGTGCAATAGTCGGATTATAAATAGGTATGCCACCTTGAGTTGTTCTTTGTTGTTCGCCTTCAATTATTTTCTTCCCCCACTCTACCAGTGCGGCTTCACTCAACAGGTCCGGTACAGTATTTGAAACAGGTAGGCCATACAGTTCTTTATGTGCCACTTTGATTTCATCCCGAAGTACCGCCAAATTGAGTACTTGAATAAAATGAGAGATATATAACCGGGCGGTCTTCACATTCATCTGATGCTTACGGCTGGCACGCGATTGATTGTCATAACACTGGGTATAGTAAATCTGCGCTGCCTCGAACCGATGCAAGAAATTACGCGCCTCAAATAATGTCTTTAATGTAATAGCCAAATCACGTACATTATACATTTCACCCTTTTCGACCGCTGCTTTCAGCGCCCGAACCCTTGCTTGATCTGTATTTGGCAGTCGTCTGTAAGGCATATCTTTAGTCGTTAACTACATTTCACGATACATTAATAATTTCACCAGATTCTTCAGTTCTTTTTTTCTGTCTTCTGCAACAGCCACCGCTGCCAAACTCTCCATAGCAAGCGTATAATATTCGCGCATTTTGTTTTCGCAGACATTGCGGATATTCAACTGATTATAGATTTCAGTTACCGCTTCTATTTTTTCAGAAGGCTGAGAAGTTTCCGTATTCAACCAACGATTCAATTCTATATGCTGCTTTTCATCCGCACGATTCAGTGCTTTGATAAGCATATATGTTTTTTTATTGCAGAGGATATCTCCACCTATCTTCTTACCAAACACTTTCGGATCACCGTATACATCCAACAAATCATCCTGTAACTGGAATGCAACTCCGATATGCATTCCAAAATTATAAAGATTCTCTGCATCTTCAGCAGTCGCTCCTGCCAAAATTGCACCGATTTTAAGACTAGCCGCAAGCAACACCGCAGTTTTCAAACGAATCATTTCAATGTATTCGTCTTCTGTAACATCACAGCGAGACTCAAATTCCATATCCAGTTGCTGCCCTTCACAGATCTCAAGTGTAGTCAAACTGAATAAATCCATCACTTCTTTCAGATGTTCCTGCGGACATCCCGTCATATAGCGAAATGCCAGAATCAACATAGCATCTCCTGAAAGAACAGCTGTATTATCGTTCCAAACTTTATGTACGGTAGGCTTCCCTCTGCGCACATCCGAACGATCCATCAAATCATCATGCAACAAGGTGTGATTGTGATAAACTTCGATTGCTGTGGCAGGATCGTATATAGACGCAATATCCTCCCGATACAAGTTATATCCCATCAACATTAATACAGGACGTATCCGCTTCCCACCCAAAGAAAGGATATATTCAATCGGTTCATAAAGTCCTTTCGGCGTCCGGGTAAACTGAATTTCAGAAATATGATTATTTATCTTATCAAGTAATTGAGAAGCTGTAAACATGATGAATAAAAAATTAATGAATAAAAAGAGGCTGCCGAAAGCAGCCTCCTAATTTATATTATTACAAATTACTGCAATCTAAACATCACAGGAACCGTAAATTTAACACGTACCGGTTTTCCGCGCTGCATACCTGGTTTCCACTTCGGCATGGTGTTAATCACACGGAGGGCTTCTTTATCCAGATACGGGTCAACACTACGTACAACCTTCGCATCCACGATACTACCGTCTTTGTTAACAACGAACTGTACAATAACACGTCCTTGAGTTCCGTTTTCCTGTGCGATAGTCGGATATTTAATATTCTTTGCCAGATATTGCATCAAAGCTGCTTGTCCGCCCGGGAAGTCCGGCATGTTTTCTACAACCTCGAAAATAGTCTGTTCTTCCGGTTCTTCTTCAACAACTTGTACAGGCACATATTTTACTTCTACACGAGCTTGATTATCTTCATTGATAATAGTTGTTGTTTCCTCAATATCAGCTTTATCATCCACAATCTCCAGCAATTCTGCTACTTTTGGAGCTTCAGGTGGTGGTGGAGCTGCTTGTTCAGGGGTTTCGGTAATAGGAATGATTTCCTCTTCAAACACGACATCAGCTACTGCCTGGCTTGTATCAATCTTCACGTCACGCTGGGTCCATTCGAACGCCACGAACATGAAAGCTAGAACTACCACGTAACCAACGAGCAACCATGTAGACTTCTTGCCTTCCAGGTCTGCTTTGGGTGATTTTTTAACTTCCATAAATTTATTAATATAATGATTAAAAAAAAGTGTCCTTTCATGTGTCTCCGGGCAAATATAGTACATTTTCATGTATTCATTCCTCTCTTTACCTCTTTTTATCCGGCTTTTTAACTTTTTTAATTCTTTCATACTTGTCTTGCTCCTTTTAACGGCAAACTTATGGTTGATTTTCAAATTTACCGTATCTTTGGCGGACAAATCAGATGAACTGAATATGAAAAAGATAACAATTGCAATCGATGGTTTTTCCTCTTGCGGAAAAAGCACAATGGCTAAAGATCTGGCCCGTGAAGTGGGCTACATTTACATTGACAGCGGAGCCATGTATCGTGCGGTCACTTTATATAGTATAGAAAATGGAATTTTCGACGGAGACGTTATCGATACGGAGAGGCTAAAAAAAGAAATTAAGAACATTCATATATCGTTCCGGCTAAATAAAGAAACCGGACGTCCCGACACTTATCTCAACGGCGTGAATGTAGAGAACAAAATCCGTTCGATGGAGGTTTCTTCCAAAGTGAGCCCTATCAGTACGCTCGACTTCGTACGTGAAGCAATGGTAGCTCAACAACAGGCAATGGGAAATGAGAAGGGGATTGTCATGGATGGCCGGGACATAGGTACCACTGTTTTCCCGGATGCGGAACTGAAAATATTTGTAACCGCCACTCCCGAAATCCGTGCTCAACGCCGTTACGACGAGCTGAAAGCAAAGGGGCAGGAAGCCAGCTTCGACGAGATTCTGGAAAATGTGAAACAACGGGATTATATAGATCAGCACCGGGAAGTTAGTCCGCTGCGCAAAGCAGAAGATGCGTTACTCCTGGATAATACCAACCTATCGATTGAAGAGCAAAAAGAATGGCTTTTCGAACAATTTAATAAGGTAAGTAAATAGTTTGTTTTATGATCAAGGTAGAGATAGACGAAGATTCCGGCTTCTGCTTTGGTGTGGTGACAGCCATTCATAAGGCAGAAGAAGAGTTGGCAAAGGGAGAAACACTCTATTGCCTTGGAGACATCGTGCACAATAGCCGTGAAGTGGACAGGCTGAAAACGATGGGATTAATCACGATCAACCGGGAAGAATTCAAGCAATTGAAGAATGCTAAAGTATTGCTCCGGGCGCATGGAGAGCCACCGGAAACTTATATGATTGCCCGTGAAAATAATATCGAGATTATCGACGCGACCTGTCCGGTTGTATTACGTTTGCAGAAACGCATCAGACAAGACTATCTGGCAGACAGTGACGAAGAAAAACAAATTGTCATCTACGGCAAGAGCGGACACGCTGAAGTACTGGGGCTGGTGGGGCAGACAGACGGAAAAGCAATTGTGATCGAAAAGGCAGAAGAAGCCAAAAAGCTGGATTTAAACAAAAGTATCCGCCTTTTCTCGCAGACGACCAAGTCACTGGATGAGTTTCAGGAAATTGTAGAATACTTCAAACAACATATTTCACCGGAAGCGACTTTCGAATATTATGACACTATCTGCCGCCAGGTTGCCAACCGAATGCCTAAGCTCCGGGAGTTTGCGGCTACACACGATTTGATTTTCTTCGTCAGCGGCAAAAAGAGTTCGAACGGGAAGATGCTGTTTGAAGAATGTTTGAAGGTGAATGCCAATTCACATTTGATAGATAACGAGAAAGAAATCGATCCTTCTCTTCTTCAAAATGTAAAATCGATTGGCGTATGTGGGGCGACTTCTACTCCGAAATGGTTGATGGAGAAGATTTACAATCATATTCGGACGCTTATCAAAGAATAACTGCTTTATTCATAAAAGAATAATAGCAAAGCAATATAAGAAAAAAACGGCAAAGTAACACGAATGAATAAAAAGAAAGCAAAAAGAGGCTATTTGAACATTTTTAATGTTTTCTTCATACGAAAAAAAACTTCATAACCACTGCTTTCAACTTTTTATTGTACATTTGCCGCGTCAAACTAATTAATGAGAGATTGTTATATGGGAACAGTTAAGTGTATCGGAATTTTGACCTCCGGAGGTGATGCTCCGGGAATGAACGCTGCTATACGTGCAGTGACACGTGCAGCTATCTATAATGGATTGCAAGTCAAAGGTATATACAGAGGCTATAAAGGTCTGGTCACAGGTGAAATCAAAGAATTTAAGAGTCAGAATGTTAGTAATATCATCCAGTTGGGTGGTACTATCCTGAAAACAGCCCGCTGTAAAGAGTTCATGACCCCTGAAGGTCGTCAAGTGGCTTATGACAATATGAAAAAAGAAGGCATTGATGCCTTGGTTGTCATTGGTGGAGACGGTTCACTGACAGGCGCACGCATCTTTGCACAGGAATTTGATGTTCCGTGTATCGGACTGCCGGGAACTATTGATAATGACCTTTACGGTACAGATACTACCATCGGATATGATACTGCATTAAATACAATATTGGATGCTGTGGATAAGATACGTGACACGGCCACTTCGCATGAACGTTTGTTCTTCGTAGAAGTGATGGGACGTGACGCCGGTTTCCTTGCACTGAACGGAGCGATTGCTTCGGGAGCGGAAGCTGCTATTATTCCGGAATTCAGTACGGAAGTCGACCAACTGGAAGAGTTTATCAAGAACGGATTCCGTAAATCAAAAAACAGTAGTATTGTATTGGTAGCCGAAAGCGAACTGACCGGAGGAGCCATGCATTATGCCGAACGTGTGAAAAACGAATACCCGCAATACGATGTACGCGTGACGATCTTAGGTCACCTGCAACGTGGTGGTAGCCCGACTGCCCACGACCGTATCTTGGCAAGCCGCCTCGGTGCTGCTGCTATTGATGCTATTATGGAAGATCAACGTAATGTAATGATTGGAATCGAACATGATGAAATCGTTTACGTACCGTTCAGCAAGGCTATTAAAAATGACAAACCGATCAAGAGAGATCTTGTCACTGTATTGAAAGAGCTTTCAATCTAATCTTATTATTTTTAGGAGATCAGCTTATATCGATATGTAATCAAGATAAAGAGCGGTGGATGAACAACAGATTTACCAGTCATTCACCGCTCTTCTTTCATTTATTCAATACTATACTGATTTGAGCCGAAATATAATCTCACAATATTTCACTAGAGAATTAAAAAATGAAAATTTGCTGTCATCTGTCACCTGTTTGTATTTAAACATTTGACTATAAGCACACTATAATGTGACAGCAACCTGTGATAGCACGGTGACAGCATCTTTGTTATCACCGAACAAAGTTCTAAATTAGTTTCTACAGCTTGAAACTTTAGTTTCAGCAAGGAGAAACTAGAGTTTCATAGGTGAGAAACAATAGTTTCCAAGCTGGAGAAACTTTAGTTTCAAACGTGTGGCACTAGAGTTTCTAGTAATTGAAACCAAAGTTTCAACCGTTGAAACTGGAGTTTCTAAGGCGGGAAAGCAAATGCTTCCTTACGACTAAGAAATATGAACGATGTAAGTTGTGATTCTTAAGAAAAATCACTGATTACATGACTGAAAGTAAACGTATGCGCCTGTCCGATATGGTAATTCATCTTCAGCGTTCCATTCTAGTTTTTATTTTTAGATTCACTGTTCTGGTTAGACTGTTCTCCACGACTGCTTATTAGTAAAAATAAGACAACAAAAATGAGATATAGATATGTATAATACCTATATATAAGTAAATACTGGATAATTTAAATAAAAAAAAGAAACCCTACTTCAGCCAACTTGCCAATGCACGCTCCGTTATCTCCCACAATTGCTCTTTCTTCACATGATTAACGTATGTATCGGATAATTTTTTCCGGTGGTTATTGACGTATAATTGTCCTGTCACTCCTGTTTCCTTTTCGTCCAACAGTAAACCGATTGCCGTAGAAGCCCCCTTCTTCGGTTTACGGATAAAAGGACGGAAAAAGATATCCGTCAACGGATCGAACCACTTGTGCATAGTGATGATATCAGTAGAAACAATTCCCGGATCGGCAGCATTGACGGTAATCCCCTTCTCTCGAAGTTGCTCGGAAAGTTCGAAAGTAAACAACAATAAAGCCAACTTCGTGTTACTGTAGACAGGAATGCGCCAAAACGTTCCCGTTTTCCCCCTGTGAAGAAAATCAGGGAAGTCGAGCCTGCCGATTGCGTATGTACAGGAAACCATATTTACGATACGCGCTCCACGCACCATCAGCGGAATCAGTTTCCGGGTAAGCAGATAAGGCCCCATATAGTTCACGCTTACCGTTCGTTCGAATCCGTCGGAAGTGGTATGAAAGCCTGTCTCCATCGTTCCGGCATTATTCATCAGCAAAGCGATGGGAAGATTCCTTTCTAAAATTTGATTGGCAAAAGCAACAACGGATTGCATAGAAGATAAATCGATAGCTATTACTTCCAAATTCGGGTTTCCGGTTTCCTTGCTCAAACGTTCACGAACAATCTCCGCTTTCTTCGGGTGATAACAAGCCATAATGATTCGATAACCGGCTTTGGCTACGGCACGTGTTATTTCTGTCCCCATTCCTCCGTCCGCACCGGTAATGATTGCCCATCTCATTTCACTCATTTTTTCTCTAGTTTATCAATCTCCTTTTGTAAAGAGGAAGGTAATTGTTCTTTCAAATGTTGATGACAAGCCATTTCTATCGTATACATACGACCTATACAATAATTACTGTGTCCACAGTTGCAACGTGCTTGTTCCTCTTGTTTCATACGGTTCACAAAACCCGGTTCGTTCAGCAACGCTCTCGCCATCTGCACGGCATCAAAACCGGAATCGAGCACTTCATCTATTTTCTGACGGGAAACAAGACCACCGACATAAATCAACGGCGCATCCGGAAGAGCCGCACGGAACTTCAGTGCATCTTCAAGGAAATAGGCCTCTTTGAAGGGCACAGAAGGTATCATCCATTTGCCAAACATACGGACTCCATATTTCAGCCACCAGCAATTCATATAGTAAGACATCGAACGAATCGGCATGGCACCTCTCATCACATACATCGGTGCTTTGCTGACAAAACCGCCACTCAACACCAACCCATGAGCACCAAGTTCCAGCAGACGTTTAGCCACTTGTATGGATTCGTCTATCTCCATTCCTCCTTTGAAGCCGTCACGCATATTCATTTTTACGAAAACTGCCATATCACTGCCTGCCGCTTTCATCACTTCTTCCATCACCATATCCATAAAACGCATCCGGTTTTCGAGCGAACCGCCATATTCATCTTTCCGGTGATTGGTGTAGGGAGACAAGAATTGACTTATCAAATAACCGTGTCCCGCATGTACTTCAACGGCGTCAAACCCGGCTTTCCGCGCCAGATTGACTGCATTTCCATACGCTTGCGCCATTTCCGGCAACTCCTTTTTTTCCATTCCACGCACAAACGTAGGAGAATAGAGATTGAAACCCGAAGATGCGGATATAGGAGTGACACCACAAATATTTCTATGGGACATATTTCCACAATGCCCGATTTGTATACCTACTGCGGCACCTTCATCGTGCACAGCTTTTGTCAGTTCATGTAAACGGGGAATAATGGACGGGCGCAACCACAACTGACGGTCGAAAGAAAGTCCGCTTTGTGTCACGGCAGCATAAGCCACTGTTGTCATACCCACTCCCCCCGCAGCTACCGACCGATGGTAATCCAGCAACATCTGCGTGGGAGTATTCTCCGGACACATACTCTCAAAAGCTGCCGAACGGATCGTTCGATTCCGCAGCGTCAAAGGGCCAAAGGTGACCGGGCTAAAAAGTTTAGATTCCATAGTAGTTGATATTTTATTTAAGTCATATGTAAATCGTGATGAAGAGCGTCCCTAATAAAGGAAAGGGAACACTCGTTTCCGCTCTCCCACTGCGTCTCCGAATTCTTCGCGATAACGGCACCAAATAGCGTTGGCACGGGGAACAAGATTAGCAATCGTCCACCAAAGGAAGACCAAGCCGGAAAGTGAACAAGTGAGTATCGCCCAACCTGCCCATTCTACTATCTCACCGAAATAGTTGGCGGAAGTGACATAACGGTACATTCCTTTTTGAGGCAGATAATGCCGGGTATCTCCCGGTTTGCGCAAATGACGGATGATATAATCCGAATGCCAGTTCAACAACATACCTGTGAAAAAGAGCAGTGTGCCTATAATAAACCACGGCGAAGTGAACCAACCGGATTGATACATCGTTTCGGGAGCAAGATAAAAGATCCATTTTCCTTGCATATAGCCATTCAGCAGATTAAAAAGAACTCCCATCGACATGATTGCCAGCGGCATCTTACTTTTCCCAGTCAGCAACAGTGGGAAAATGAAAGCACGCTGAAAATAGTGGATTTGAAAGAAGAGGAAGAAAGTAAAGATCACCGGCTCGAACCTACGTTCGGAATATATCCACATCACGCACATCACCACGAAAACCGGAGCTTCCATCAATATCCAGGCTAGTTTATTGGAGATAGCTACACCCCACGATGCCGTGCGGAAAATACCATATCCGGCTTTCACAAAGTAAAGGGAGATAAAAACAAGCAAAGCAATCAGGCTCATCACACCCAGAAACAGATTAAAAGCATCTATACTCATATCGATCTATTTTGTAACACGCAAAAATAACAAAAATGAGATAAACGACGATACAAAAAATAGAAAGAATCTGAAGTACATTCTTTTACGAACATAAAAAAGGAGAAAATGTAAAATTTCCCGGATGCATACCTGAAATGATCAGACACACATCCGGGATTACTTATCTATTCAATAAAAGGATTTGTTTTTATCAGCGTTTCTTAATTGGAATATAAGCCAAATCATCAAGCACATTCTTATAAGCCGGGCGGATAATCCGTTTACCGTCGAAGGTCAATTCTTCATTGCGGTGTGCACACCAGCCTACGATACGCGCCATGGCAAACAGAGGGGTGAAGATTTCCTGCGGCAAACCGATCATTTCATAAACGAAGCCCGAATAGAAGTCGATATTGCTGGATACTGTCTTTCCATTGTTTTTAACACGTCCGAAAGTAGCGATGGCACGTTCTTCCAACAGTTCGAGGAAAGCAAATTCGCTTTCTCTGCCTTTTTCACGGGCAAGGTCGCGAGCCAGTTCTTTCAATAGAAGAGCACGAGGGTCGGAAATGGTATAAACGGCATGTCCTATACCATAGATCAGTCCGGTCTTGTTATACACTTCTTTGTTCAACATTCGGGTGAAGTAAGTGTCTATTTCATCTACACTTGTCCAGTCCTTGATATTCTCTTTCAGATGGTGGAACATGTCGGCAACCTGAATATTGGCACCTCCATGAAGCGGGCCTTTCAGCGAACCGATACCTGCGGCGATGGCCGAATAAGTATCTGTTCCGGTAGAAGAAGTAACACGAACGGTGAAAGTGGAGTTATTACCACCACCATGCTCTGCCTGAAGAATCAGCAACAAATCGAGGGTGCGTGCATCCAGTTCGGTATAGTCTTTTTTCAGCATATACAGGAAATTCTCGGCAATAGAGAGCTTTTCCTGCGGATGGCGGATATGCAGAGAACGTCCGAAAGTAGCATGACGAAGCATATTATAAGCATAAGCGATGATAGTGGGGAATTTCGAAATCAGTTCAATACTCTGACGCATCAGGTTATCCCGGGAAGTATCATCCGCATTTGCGTCAAAACGATACATTTCGAGTACACTGCGTGAAAGAATATTCATGATGTTGTTTCCTTCCAACTCGATGATGTTCATTTTCGTTTTCTGTTCCAACGGCATATTGTCGTTAATCAACTCACGGAAAGAAAGCAGTTCTTCTTTATCCGGCAGACGTCCGGAAAGCAGCAGGTAAGCCACTTCTTCAAAACCAAAGCGTTTCTCTTTGATAATGGCATGAGAAATATCTTCCACATCATAACCGCGATAGAACAATTTTCCCGGTATGGGCTTCAGTCCACCGCCCGGAACACGTTCATAGCCTACTACATTACCGATTCTGGTTAAACCTACCAATACACCTGTGCCGTCTTCATTACGCAATCCACGCTTCACATCAAACTTGGAGAACAATTCTGTATCAATCCGGGTAGCTTCCTTCATTTCCTCGGAAAGCTTGTAAATCAAGTACTCTTTTTTCATCTTTCTTCGTTTTTTATTCGTTACTTTTGTTTTTCAATTCTTTCCACGATCTCACGAGTGAAAGCGGAAGTAGAGAGGGAGGTTCCATTCGGCATAAAACGGGCTAAATCGTGTGTAGCGCGAGCGTCCAGGAAGCTTTGTTCCAAGGCTTTCTCTATCAGAGCAGCCGCTTCTTTCCAGTCAAAATATTCGAGCATCATTACTGCCGAAAGGATAATAGAACAAGGGTTCACCACATCTTTTCCCGCAATATTGGGGGCTGTTCCATGAGTCGCTTCAAAGATGGCATGGCCTGTCTGGTAGTTGATATTTGCTCCCGGAGCGATACCGATACCGCCTACCATAGCCGCCAATTGGTCGGAAACGTAGTCTCCGTTGAGGTTTAAGGTAGCTATCACGGAATATTCTTCGGGAATCAGGAGTGTATTTTGCAAGAAAGCATCCGCAATGCAATCTTTTATCACCAGTCTGCCATCTGCCAAAGCATCGCCAAATTCACGTTGTGCCAACTCGTAGCCCCATTTTTTGAAACCACCTTCGGTAAACTTCATAATATTCCCTTTATGCACCAGCGTTACGGAAGGCAAATGATGGTCGAGCGCATACTGGCAGGCAGCACGCACAAGACGCTCCGTACCCTCACGTGATACAGGTTTCACACCGAAAGAAGAGGTCTCCGGGAAACGGACTTTTGTCACCCCCATTTCGTCTTTCAGGAATTGATAGAACTTTTCAGCTTCCGGAGTTCCGGCTTCCCATTCGATACCCGCATAAATATCTTCCGTATTTTCACGGAACACGCACATATTCACTTTCTCCGGTGATTTGACAGGCGACTGTACTCCCTGATACCAACGAACCGGACGAAGACAGACGTATAAATCAAGTGTCTGACGCAATGCTACGTTCAACGAACGGATTCCACCTCCGACAGGAGTAGTCAACGGACCCTTGATTCCTACCAGGTATTCCTGAAAGGTTTCCATCGTTTCATCCGGCAACCAGGAACCAGTCGCATTGAAGGCACGTTCTCCCGCCAACACTTCTTTCCATTCGATACGACGTTTGCCACCATAGGCTTTCCGGATAGCTGCGTCCACTACGGCTTGCATGGCAGGAGTTACTTCGGCTCCTACTCCATCGCCGGTAATATAAGGTACTGTAGGCACATCGGGCACCAACAACGTACCATCTGCTTGCATAGTTATTTTGCTCATTTTTTATCTTGCATTTAAGGCAGAACCGGCACGGAACCAGGCTATCTGCTGTTCATTATATGTATGTTGCACTTCAAAACTTTCTTTCGTTCCATCTTCGTGATGAAGAACAATCGTCAGATTGCGCCCCGGCGCAAAATGAACTAAACCTAATACGGATAGAAGATCGTGCTCCCGAATTTTGTCATAATCTGCTTTATCTATAAAAGTAAGAGCAAGCATTCCTTGTTTTTTCAGGTTCGTTTCGTGGATACGGGCAAAACTCTTAGCCAAAATGACACGTACATTGAGGAAGCGTGGTTCCATGGCTGCATGTTCACGGCTGGAACCTTCTCCATAATTCTCTTCGGCAACAACAATAGAGGGAATACCTTCGGATTTATACATCTTTGCCGTACCGGAAACTGTTCCATAAGTATTTGTTGAACGATTCCAAACATTGTTCGTTTCACCGTTAAAAGCATTGACAGCTCCCATCAGCATATTATCGGAAATATTCTCCAAATGTCCTCGGAAGCGGAGCCACGGACCTGCCATAGAGATATGGTCGGTAGTACATTTGCCCTGTGCTTTAATCAATAAAGGCATGTTCAGCAGGTCCTGTCCGTCCCATGCCGGGAAAGGGGTCAGAAGCTGGAGACGTTGAGAATCCGGTTTTACCTTGATTTCCGTTTTTGCTCCATGTGGGGCGATATATCCCTCATTTCCCTGTTCAAAACCTTTCAAAGGGAGTTCATCTCCTACAGGCTCGGAGAGTTTCACTTTTTCTCCGTCATGATTCACCAATCTGTCTTTCAACGGATTGAAGCAAAGATCACCGGCAATCGTTAACGCCATCGTTAGTTCCGGAGAAGCTACAAACGCATAGGTATTCGGATTACCGTCAGCACGTTTGGCAAAATTACGGTTGAAAGAGGTGACGATTGAGTTTTTCCGTGTCGGATCGTCCGTCTCACGTTTCCATTGACCGATACAAGGTCCACAAGCATTTGCCATAATCGTGGCTCCCAGCCGTTCAAAAGCTTCAATCATACCGTCTCTTTCGGCAGTAGCCCGGATTTGCTCCGAACCTGGATTAACAATCAGCGGAGCAGCGACGCTCAAATTCTTTTCTGTCACCTGCTTTGCCAGAGAAGCTGCACGGCTCAAATCCTGATAAGAAGAATTGGTACATGAGCCTATCAAGCCCACCTCCATTTTACGGGGGTAGCCGTTCAGTAACACTTTTTCTGCAAATTCAGAGATAGGAGTAGCAGCATCCGGTGTAAACGGTCCGTTTATATAAGGTTCGAGTTCCGACAAGTCAATTTCAATTACACGGTCGTAATATTTGGATGGTTCATCGGTCACTATGTCATCTGCACGAAGGTCTGCATCAACAGATTCAGCCCAATCGACTACACAATTTCTTCCGGTAGCTCTCAAATAAGTAGCCATGCGTCCGTCAAACGGGAATAAAGAGGTAGTAGCTCCTACTTCAGCACCCATATTGCAAATGGTAGCTTTCCCGGTAGCAGAAAGGGATTCGGTTCCGGGACCAAAATATTCGATAATAGCATTCGTTCCTCCTTTTACGGTAAGGATGCCTGCCAGTTTCAGGATCACGTCTTTCGGAGAGGTCCACCCACTTAGCTTTCCGGTCAGACGGACACCGATAATCTTCGGCATTTTCAGCTCCCATTCCATTCCTGTCATCACATCCACGGCATCCGCGCCACCGACACCGATGGCTACCATACCCAGTCCGCCTGCATTAGGAGTATGAGAGTCTGTTCCCACCATCATACCGCCGGGGAAAGCATAGTTTTCGAGTACTACCTGATGGATAATTCCTGCTCCCGGTTTCCAGAAGCCAATGCCATAACGGGAGGATACATCGCGGAGGAAATCATATACTTCTTCATTAGTCAATCTTGCCGTAGCAATATCCGCCTTTGCACCTTTATACGCCTGTATCAAGTGATCGCAATGCACTGTTGAGGGGACAGCCACTTGATCCTTGCCTGCATTCATAAATTGAAGCAAAGCCATCTGTGCAGTCGCATCCTGCATAGCCACACGGTCGGGACGGAAATTCACATAATCCTCCCCCCGTTTGTAATCTTTTAAATCGGCTACATCATACAGATGAGCATACAAAATCTTCTCGGCCAACGTCAAAGGGCGTTTCAATATAGCCCGTACGTGTTCTACCTTTCCTTTATAAGCAGTGTAGAAAGCTTCTAACATAGTCACATCATATACCATATTGCTTTATCTTTTTGGAGTCTATCTATAAAAATAACGAACGGCGTTCAAGTAATGTTTAACAAAATGAAATATTTTTTCTACCCGGAACGAAGATTTGTTACCTTTGCGCCCAGTCAAGTACGAAATCATATATATGCACAGTTATTTTACAATACTAATTTCAGTCATACATCGTACACCGTCTAATCGTAAATATATAACCAGTTACTAATGAGTAATAATCCGAAAAGTCCAATTATAGACCTTCAGCAACAGCAACTCCTCCTGCGGATGGAGTACGAATATGAGAAGGAAGAATTTAAGCGGCAGACCGAAACAATGGGCGTTGCCCGTAAAGTGAAACGTGGTCTCTGCTGGTATCCTGTCTCTCTTGGCCGAGGTTACTACAATTCGCTGAATCAACTTGTAATAGATATTACACGGACCGAAAATAAAGAAATAGAGCATTCCTTTGAGTTTGGCCGTCCAGTTTGCTTTTTCCACCAGTCATTCGAAGGAAAAGTGAAATATATGGATTTCATCGCTACCGTCAGCTTTGCCGACGAGGAACGAATGGTCGTAGTACTTCCCGGAGCGGGAGCTTTAACGGAACTGCAAACTGACGGTATACTAGGGGTACAACTTTATTTTGACGAGACATCGTACCGAGCCATGTTTGAGGCATTGGAAGACACGATACGCGCCAAAGACAACCGCCTGGCGGAACTGCGCGACACTTTGCTGGGTACTCAAAAACCGGGATTCCGCGAATTATATCCTGTCCGTTTTCCATGGCTGAACAGTACACAGGAAACAGCAGTCAACAAGGTGCTTTGTACGCGTGACGTATCTATTGTTCACGGTCCTCCGGGAACCGGGAAGACAACGACTCTTGTCGAAGCGATTTACGAAACATTACACCGGGAGCCACAAGTGCTTGTCTGTGCGCAAAGCAACACGGCTGTCGACTGGATTTGTGAGAAACTGGTAGACCGGGGAGTACCCGTGCTCCGCATTGGAAATCCGACCCGAGTCAACGACAAAATGCTTTCATCTACCTACGAACGCCGGTTTGAAAGCCATCCGGCCTATCCGGAACTTTGGGGAATCCGCAAATCTATCCGCGAAATGGGAAGCCGGATGCGCCGGGGTAGTTATTCTGAACGGGAAGGAATGCGTAATCGCATGAGCCGTCTCCGCGACCGCGCTACGGAGTTGGAAATACAAATCAATGCCGATCTTTTCGACAATGCCCGCGTAATTGCTTCTACCCTGGTCAGCAGCAACCACCGCCTGCTCAACGGACGTCGTTTTCCGACTTTATTCATCGACGAAGCTGCACAAGCCCTCGAAGCAGCCTGCTGGATCGCTATCCGCAAAGCAGACCGGGTCATCCTTGCAGGAGATCATTGTCAGCTTCCGCCAACTATCAAATGTATAGAAGCTTCCCGTGGAGGATTGGATCATACGTTAATGGAAAAAGTGGTTCAACAAAAGCCTTCTGCGGTCTCTCTATTAAAAGTACAGTACAGAATGCATGAAGCCATCATGCAGTTTCCCTCCGACTGGTTCTATCATGGAGAACTGGAGGCTGCTCCGGAAGTACGCTATCGGGGGATTCTTGATTTCGACACTCCCATGAACTGGATCGATACTTCAGAGATGGACTTTCACGAAGATTTTGTAGGCGAAAGCTTCGGACGCATCAATAAACAGGAAGCTAACCTACTACTGCAAGAACTGGAAGCTTACATCGAGCGTATCGGCAAAGAACGGATATTGGATGAAAGAATTGATTTCGGTCTGATTTCGCCATACAAGGCACAAGTGCAATATTTGAGAGGAAAAATAAAAGGGAGCAGCTTTTTACGTCCTTTCCGCAGTCTCATCACCGTGAATACGGTAGACGGCTTTCAGGGACAAGAGCGAGACGTTATTTTCATCAGTCTCGTACGTGCCAACGAAGACGGACAAATCGGATTTCTAAATGACTTGCGAAGAATGAATGTAGCGATTACACGGGCACGAATGAAACTTGTTATATTAGGAGATGCCTCCACCCTTACCAAGCATCCTTTCTATAAAAGATTGATGTTATTCATTAAAAAAGAGGATTAAAATAATCCTCCTCTTGACAAAATCCACTTTCTCACGAAACCAAACTTCATTTAACACAAACAAAACAAACAATATTTTACATCAGTACTATTCCTTTATTTTAAAAGTCAATAAACGACTCTTACTTTCAAATATATATGATACAGATCTTAACAAGAAATATCAACTTACACAATGAAAAAACATACAAAATCACCACTTCTGATAAATCAAAAGCAGAGCCATTTGTTTATATAGTCAGTTATGTAGATCATTCTTCGGGGTTGGTTAATTATTTCATACTTCTTGTTTATTTTATCTGATGGTGCAAAGATAAACATAAGCTTGCATTTTTTATCCATATAATCAATATATTTTTGAAAAAAGATTTCGGAAAGCTTCATTTATACATTTCTAAATCTCTTTTTAACTAAAAAGGGAGAAAGCGAACAGCCCTCTCCCTTTATAAACTTGTATAATTTACCTAGTTAATTATTTTCCGGACGAAGTTTACGAACAGTTACGGCAGTCTGCCACATTTCGCTTTCACGCAACTGACGGAGCTCCTCGTTCAGTTTTTCACGATAATCAGGCTGTGAATTACTGTCGATAGAAATCTGTGCTTCGTTACCAGTCTTCACACTGTTATATAATTTTTCAACTACCGGCTTGACAGCATCGTGGAATGGGCCCATCCAATCAAGAGCACCACGCTGAGCAGTAGTAGAACAGTTAGCATACATCCAATCCATACCGTTCTTTGCGAACAACGGCATCAATGACTGCGTCAGTTCTTCCACTGTTTCATTAAATGCTTCAGAAGGAGTATGACCGTTTTCACGCAATACTTCGTACTGTGCCAACAGCAAACCTTGGATAGCCCCCATCAATGAACCACGTTCACCTGTCAAGTCAGAAGTAGCTTCACGTTGGAAAGTTGTTTCGAACAGATAACCGGAACCGATACCGATACCCAGCGCGATGGTTCTTTCGTAAGCCTTGCCTGTAACATCCTGATAGATAGCATAAGAAGAGTTCAAGCCACGTCCTTCGAGGAACATAGTACGCAAAGATGTACCTGAACCTTTAGGAGCAACCATGATGACGTCGATATCAGCAGGAGGAACTACGCCTGTACGGTCGTTCCAAGTGATAGCAAAGCCGTGTGAGAAATAAAGAGCTTTTCCGGCAGTCAGGTAAGGCTTGATAGTAGGCCATACTGACATTACTGCTGCGTCAGACAGCAGGCACATTACAATAGTACCTTTCTCGCAAGCTTCTTCGATGCCGAATAAAGTTTCACCCGGCACCCATCCGTCTGCAACTGCTTTATCGTATGTTTTTCCTTCACGTTGACCAACGATTACATTGAAACCGTTATCACGTAAGTTCAGTGCCTGTCCAGGCCCCTGTACGCCATAACCGATTACAGCGATTGTTTCATTTTTCAATACTTCACGAGCTTTTTCCAATGGAAATTCGTCACGGATTACTACAGTTTCAGTAGTACCTCCAAAATTCAACTGTGCCATTTTCTTTTTGTTTTTAGTTTTTGATGACTTACGCCATCCGTTATTAATTGATTTTATATTCTCACATTTATTCAAATATCACTTTCGAGCGGCAAACAACTTCGTTACCATTCTTCTTCACTTCTACGTGAAACTCGTTTGCGCTCACTTCATCGCAGAAGAAAGAGAGTTCATCGCCAAAATAACTTTCGGCCACATATGCCATTTCAAAACGACGGATACGTTTGGTCTTATACAGTTCAATCGGAAACAAATCAAGGATATGCTCGATGTAACGGATGCTGTTCACATGACCATTGATATCTATATCACTGTATTTTGCCGTCAGAGTAGCTATCGGCTGATCGCTTGTCACTTTGATGCGTGAAGGCTTTTCAATAGGGCAAGGTTCATCACAGACATAGTCTACGATACTTCCTCCGTGCAAGGTCAACAAATCGGCCGGCTTGCGGGTATTAAGATTAATCATTGCCCATACGGAACGTGCGTAACCAATCTTCTTCCCATTCTTATCAATGATAGCAAAATTACGGTCCGTAAACAGGCGGTAGACATTTTCCACCCACGTCTGAACAGAGAAATTCTCATACTGATAAGGCATTTCATCCAGCTCAATGGCCAGACGTGAAAGCACCCATGTGTAATTATCCTCATTCAGCGTTGCAATACCAAAGCCACGGTCATTGGCGTGAAAACCTGCACAATTCAGCAGATGATTTCCCAGTACACCCATGGTCAGACGTCCGTTGAAGTCTACATGAAACGGTTCTGCCACAAACTGATAAGTTCCTATTCTATTTTCTTCACTCATTATTCTTATTGGTTTTTACTTTGGTTATACATAGCTTCCCGCCCATCGAGAAACTCGTTCACCCGTTCAAAGCAACTGGTAGTAATCGCTACACGTCCCGAACGAACAAACTGCAAAACACAATTCAAAGCCTTCAGTTCACCATAGAGCGAGGTTATATCTTCGCTCATTCCATTTTTCTCGACAATAGAAAATACCGGATTGACTTCCACTACACGGGCATTGTATCTACGGATGAGCTTGGATGCTTCCGGATTCTCCTGAAAAGCAGGAGTAGACACCTTATATAATGCAATCTCGTGGAAATAAATTTCGTCCTCGGTGAAATAATGTGCCTGTATCACGTCGATTTTCTTTTCGATCTGTTTCACTACCTTCTCAATGGTGTCCTTATCAGTCCAGGCTGTTATCGTATACTTATGTACACCTTTAATAGAAGAAGCAGATACATTCAGACTCTCAATATTTATTTGCCGACGGGTAAATACAGCAGTTACCTGATTCAGCAAACCGGCTATATTTTCGGAATGAACTATTATCGTATATAATGTCTTATCACTCATAATCCTAAATTTAAATTGCGAACTTTCAATCTTCCATTCTCAACTCTCAACCTCTCCTAGCACTCCAGCAACATCTGGTTTACCGAACCGCCCGGAGGAGTCATCGGTAAAACATTGCCTTCTTCCACCACGCAGGCTTCGAGCAGGAACGGACCGTCCGTTGCAAGCATTTCAGCAATAGCTTCCTTCAGTTCTTCACGAGTGAAAACACGCTTGGAAGGAATATCATAAGCCGAGGCCACTTTCATATAATCCGGATTCAACATCGGGGTAAACGAATAGCGACGGTTGAAAAACATAGCTTGCCACTGACGTACGTTTCCGAGGTAATTATTGTTCAGACAGATAATCTTCACCGGAGCTTTCTGCTCCATAATCGTACCCAGTTCCTGAATATTCATTTGCAGTCCGCCATCTCCCATAAATACGCATACGGTACGTTCCGGTGCTCCGAAAGTTGCCCCGATAGCTGCGGGAAGACCGAAGCCCATTGTTCCAAGTCCTCCGGAAGTAATGATACTGCGTTCTTTCGTATATTTAAAGTAGCGTGCAGATATCATCTGATTTTGACCTACATCTGTGACCAAAACAGCTTCATGGTGAGTAGCGTCACTTACCGCACGTACCACTTCCCCCATACTCAAAGAGTTTGTTGCAGGATGAAGTTCGGGACGGATTACTTTTTCCTCCTCTACTTTCTCATATTCTTTGAAGCTATCAATCCATTCGGTATGAGTTTTCTTTTTCAGGAGTTTCGTCACAGAAGCCAACGTTTCCTTACAATCTCCCAATACAGCTACATCTACCTTTACATTCTTATTAACTTCCGCAGGATCGATATCAAAGTGAATCACTTTTGCCTGTTTGGCATAAGTAGCCAAATTACCGGTCACACGGTCGTCAAAACGCATACCGACAGCAATCAGTACATCGCATTTATTGGTATTGATATTCGGCCCCAGATTGCCGTGCATACCCAACATACCTTTATTCAGCGGATGTTCTGTCGGCAAAGCCGAAAGTCCGAGCAGCGTACAGCCCGCAGGCATATCCGCTTTTTCGATAAACTCACGTAACTCGCCCTGTGCATTTCCCAATTCAACGCCCTGTCCCACCAATACAAGCGGACGTTCGGCGTTATTAATCAGTTCGGCAGCAGCCTGTACAGACTCCTCGTCCGTGTCGGGAACAGGAACATAACTACGGATAAAATCGACTTTCGTCGGTTCGTATTTCGTTTTCTCTACTTGCGCATTCTTGGCAAAGTCCAGTACCACCGGACCGGGACGACCACTACGGGCAATGTAAAACGCACGTGCTACCGCCCAAGCTACATCTTCCGCACGGCGGATCTGATAACTCCATTTTGCGATCGGCTGCGTGATACCTACCAGGTCAACTTCCTGAAAAGCATCTGTTCCGAGAAAGCCTGTTCCTACCTGTCCGGCAATCACTACGATAGGCGTACTATCAATCATCGCATCTGCAATGCCTGTTACCGTATTGGTTGCTCCGGGACCGCTCGTCACCAGGCAAACACCTACTTCACCCGATACACGGGCATAACCCTGTGCCGCATGAGCTGCTCCCTGTTCGTGACGAACCAAGATATGGTTCAATATATTTTGATGATCGTACAAGGCATCGAATACCGGCATAATAGAGCCACCGGGATAACCAAAGATGGTAGTCACTCCCTGATGTTCCAAAGAACGCATCAGAGCCTCTGCACCTGTTATTAAATCTTTCATATTTACGATTTGACTATTTACTATTTACGATTGAAGTAACCTATAAAACGATCTAACCGATTGATACCAAATCCAATTCCAATCGTTCAATCGTAAATCGCCTACTTATTAAATTATTCTCACTGCTCCCTTATCGGCAGAGCTTACCATGCTGGCATACGCCTTCAGGCTCTTCGGTACATAACGGTCACGAGTGACAGGAGTCATCGGACGGGCCGCCAGTTCTTCATCCGTTAGTCGCACGTTAATCTTCCGGGCCGGAATATCGATTTCGATAATGTCTCCATCCATAATTTTTCCGATATTACCTCCAGCTGCCGCTTCAGGAGAAATATGTCCGATACTCAATCCGGAAGTTCCACCACTGAAACGTCCGTCGGTAATCAAAGCACATTCTTTTCCGAGATGACGGGATTTTATATAAGAGGTAGGATAAAGCATTTCCTGCATACCGGGACCACCCTTCGGACCTTCGTGCGTAATGACGACGACGTCACCACTGACTACTCGGCCTCCAAGGATGCCTTCACAAGCCGCTTCCTGAGAATCAAAAACTTTGGCAGGTCCGGTAAATTTCCAGATACTTTCGTCTACACCTGCTGTTTTTACTACACAACCGTCTTGAGCAATATTGCCTTTCAATACGGCCAGTCCGCCATCTTTGCTGTAAGCATGTTCCAAGTCACGGATACATCCGTTTGCACGGTCCTTATCCAGTTCCTTATAGTACATACCTTGTGAACCAAGTACGAGATTAAATTTATTTCCGGCTGCGCTCGAATATTTCTTAATTGCTTTTTCGCTCACATTCGGGCTGGTGATTGAATATTCATTAATGGCTTCTGCCAGTGACATTCCGTCTACCCGGCGAACGGATGTATCTATCAAACCGCCCTTTGCCAGTTCGTCCATAATGGCAATGATACCACCGGCACGGTTTACATCTTGAATATGATATTTCTGCGTATTGGGAGCCACCTTGCAGAGACAAGGAGTCTTGCGGGAAAGCATATCGATATCATCCATCTTAAAGTCTACCTCTGCTTCGTGTGCAACAGCTAACAGATGAAGAACCGTATTGGTAGAACCACCCATTGCTATATCCAGCGTCATGGCGTTCAGGAAAGCCTGACGGGTAGCGATGCTACGGGGAAGTACACTTTCGTCTCCTTCTTCATAATATAATTTTGCATTTTTCACGATCAGTTCCGCGGCGTCTTTGAAAAGCTGCGTACGGTTTTCGTGTGTCGCTACAATGGTTCCATTTCCGGGAAGAGCCAGTCCGATTGCTTCATTCAGGCAGTTCATCGAGTTGGCAGTAAACATACCGGAGCAGCATCCGCAAGTAGGGCAAGCATTTTGCTCGATATTCGCTACTTCCTGATCGCTAACACTTTCGTCCGCCGATTTAATCATCGCATCGATCAAATCCAAGTGCTGGCCATTCCATTCTCCGGCTTCCATCGGACCACCCGATACAAATACAGCAGGAATATTCAGACGCATAGCCGCCATCAACATTCCGGGAGTGTTCTTATCGCAATTGCTGATACATACCATTGCATCTGCCTTGTGCGCATTAACCATATATTCTACACTGTCTGCAATGATGTCACGTGAAGGAAGCGAGTAAAGCATACCGTCATGTCCCATTGCTATACCATCGTCGATAGCTATTGTATTGAATTCCGCAGCGAAGCATCCCAGCTTCTCAATCTCCGCCTTCACCAGCTGACCGATTTCATGTAGGTGTACATGCCCCGGGACAAACTGTGTGAACGAATTGACGATAGCGATAATGGGTTTACCCATCTGATTCTTCTTCATGCCGTTGGCCGCCCACAATGCACGGGCTCCCGCCATCCGACGGCCTTGTGTACTAAACGAACTGCGTAATTGCTTTTTCATTTCAATCTATCTTTTAATTAAAGAGCCTTCCTCACACAAGTGAGAAAGGCTCTAAATTCTATCTTTTATGGTACGAACACATACAACACAAAACCTTTCTCACGCTCTTGATGGGACCACCACGACGCGAATAATATGCAAGACTGCTAGGTTAATAGATGTATGTAACATATTCATATCTTCTTTTCTTTATTTTCGTGCTGCAAAGGTAAGGGCTTTTTTATTATATCCAAACAAATCGAAGAAAAAAATCACTTAAAAGCTAATAATTGTAAGAAAAGAGAGGTATTATTTCTCTATTTTATCACTTAAAGGTTGAATTTACAACTATTATCTAACTGTACACCGCACTTTCTTTTTCTGACAAAAGCACTTAATAATCTGAAATTTACTCTCCCCATACCGGACCACAAGCAAATAATTCGTATCTTTGCAGACCCGTATTTACGGGAATTATTAATCAGAAACAAAAAATATCAGATGGAAACAGTAGAAAACAAGTACATTACCGTTGCATACAAACTATATACAATGGAAGATGGTGAAAAAGAGTTGTTCGAAGAAGCAAAAGCAGAACATCCCTTTCAATTCATTTCAGGATTAGGAACAACACTCGAAGATTTCGAAAATCAGATAACAGCTCTTTCTAAAGGTGATAAATTTGATTTTACCATTCCGGCAGATAAGGCTTACGGACAATATGACGAACAACACGTTATTGACCTCCCCAAAAATATCTTTGAAATAGATGGCAAATTTGACAGCGAACGTATTAAAGAAGGTAACATCGTACCTTTGATGACAGGAGACGGTCAGCGCGTAAATGCCAGCGTAGTAGAAATCAAACCGGATGTTGTAGTAGTTGACCTCAATCACCCGTTGGCTGGTGCCGACCTGATTTTCGAAGGTGAAATACTGGAAAGCCGTCCTGCTACCAACGAAGAAATCCAGGAACTTGTGAAAATGATGAGTGGCGAAGGTGGTTGCAGTTGCGGATGCGACAGCTGCGGTGATGGCTGTGGCGACGACTGCGGTTGCGAAGGCGGACACTGTCATTAATTGAAGTATTAAGTATAAAGTATTAAGTATTAATTTCGTGCGGATATAGCCGGAGTTTTAATACTTAATACTTGCTACCTAATACTTAAAATCAGCATCCTTTGTGCGTCATGATATCAAGTACCATTTTATCCGTTTCGTTCATGGCTTGCGAGCCGATTCTTGTCAGGTTACGGATACTTTGGTCTACATCTTCATCTATAATCCCTTCTACGGAAGTTACGCAACGGTCCTCCATTGCCATCATGGCAGACAGTACAGCTGTCGAAACTCCGGTGGTTACTTTCAAAGCACAACTCGGTTTTGCACCGTCACAAATCATTCCTGTCAGATTGGCAATCATATTTTGAACAGCGAAGGCAACTTGGTTATAACTTCCTCCCATCAACCAGGTGATTCCACAACTGGAACCTGTGGCAGCTACCACACAACCACACAAAGCAGACAGACGTCCCAAACTTTGTTTGATATATATAACAGTGAGATGACTTAGCATTAAAGCACGGATCAGTTCCTCTTCACTTTTTCCGTTTTCTTCCGCAAAAACAACAACAGGAAGTGTAGCAGATATTCCCTGATTACCGCTGCCGGAATTACTCATTACAGGAATCATAGCACCAGCCATACGGGCATCGCAAGCAGCCGACGTATAAGAGAGGATATGAGAAAACACGCTATCTCCCATCACTTTATGTTCATAAGTCCCCCGAAGCATTTTACCTAAAGAATGTCCGTAGTTACCTTTAAAGGCTTGCTCGGCAGCAGCTTTGTTCAATCGGGCTGTATCAAGGATGAAGCGGATTTCATCTAGCGGAGCAGTCAGTGCAAAATCATAGACCTTGCGCAAGTTTAGTTCGAGCGAAGCATCTTCCTCTTCCTCGCTGACTGTCTGTTGCTTGTCGAGCAACGTTTGTTCATCTTTTGCTATATATATAAAGGTAGTATGTCCACCGGCAATGATGGCTTTAGCCATTGTATCTCCCATTTTACAGATCACTTCGATATAAAGCTTTTCCGTAATATCTTCTTTTAGAGAAATACAAATCCGTTTTTCTGCGATAAACTGTTTTCCCTGTTCTACCGCTTCCGGCGTACAATCCCTCAACACCTCCAACTGATAATCTGATTTGCCTATCAACGCACCCAAAGCAACCGCTATGGGAAGTCCGACCATACCCGTTCCCGGGATTCCGACTCCCATGGCATTCTTTAATATATTGGCACTTAACAGGACTTCTATCTTCTCCGGTTTCGCCCCCAGTGTTTCGGCAGCTTTAGCTACACAAAGCGCCACTGCGATAGGTTCCGTACATCCGATAGCTGGAATGACCTCTCTCTTAATCAATTCTATAATTTGCCTTCTTTCTGATTCAGTCATGGACTTATAAGTTTTGGTTCCACAAAAATAGGAAATTCTTTCTTTTCCAACACTCTATAATGAACAAATAAAATCTCATATTGTTATAAAATCTCCCATACGCTAAACTTTAACAGAAAGAATTGATAGAAAAATGAAAGCGAAACACGTGATTATCTATTTGCTACTAGCAATTGTATCCTCCTCATGTATCCGCGAAGAAGCCCTCAATGCAGAAGCAGACATATTAAGTTGCATATTACCGGGAGTAACCATGACAACCAGTCCTATTATTAACAATAATTCCATAACTATCTTTGTCGGTCCGGGAACTGATATTTCAGAACTCAAGCCTGAATTTACATTAACTCCAGGAGCTACGATCAGTCCGCTTAGCGGCACGGAACGAAATTTCAATACCCCACAGAAATATACTGTCACAGCCGCTGATGGCGTTTGGGAAAAAGCATATACCGTATCGGTGATCGACACGGAACTTGCCACAAACTATAATTTCGAAGATACACTTGGTGGAAAGAAGTACTACATATTTGTGGAACGCGAAAGAGATAAAGTAGTAATGGAATGGGCCAGCGGAAATGCGGGTTATGCCATGACCGGAGTAGCCAAAACAGCCGATGATTATCCCACTTTCCAAATAACGGACGGGAAAGCCGGCAAATGCCTCTCTCTAGTGACACGCAGTACCGGATTCTTCGGTCAGCTAGCAGGAATGCCTATTGCGGCAGGAAATCTGTTTATCGGCTCTTTCGATGTGAATAACGCTATGAGCAATCCGCTGAAAGCAACCAAATTCGGGCTCCCTTTCCGGCATGTACCCACTTATCTGGCAGGTTATTATAAATACAAAGCAGGAGATCAGTTTACAGAGGGAGGAAAGCCTGTGAACGGGAAACGGGACATCTGTGACATATATGCCATCATGTACGAAACCAGCGAATCCGTTCCTACTCTTGACGGAACGAATGCATTCACCAGTCCGAACCTGATTTCAACGGCACGGATTGATGATGCCAAAGAAACGAACGAATGGACTTACTTTAAACTTCCTTTTATCACTCTCCCCGGAAAATTCATAGATAAGGAGAAGCTAAGGGATGGGAAATATAATATAGCCATCGTGTTCACCTCAAGCCTGGAAGGAGATCATTTTAACGGAGCAATCGGAAGTACATTACTAATCGATGAAGCCGAGTTAATCTATCACTCGGAAAATTAGTGGGATTAAATAACTTTATAACAACAATCATGATAAAAATCTATCCGTATATATTCAGTTTACTAGCCTGTATAGGAATAGCTCTCCCCGGCTATTCACAGGTAGACCGAAATGAAACACTGATCCGTTCCGCCCTTCACGGACTGGAATATGAGATCAAAGCAGGTTTCAGCATTGGCGGCACGGCTCCGCTTCCCCTTCCGGTAGAAATCCGTTCGATTGACGGATATAACCCGACGCTGGCCATCAGCATAGGGGGCGAAGTGACCAAATGGATTGCCGTTCAGAACAAGCTCGGAATCATAGTCGGACTCCGGCTCGAAAACAAAGCAATGACCACCGAAGCCACCGTGAAGAATTACAATATGGAAATTCTCGGGCAGGGAGGTGAAAGAATCAGCGGAGTATGGACGGGCGGAGTGAAAACCAAAGTACATACCGCCGGACTGACCATACCTCTAATGGCCACCTACAAACTAAGTAACCGATGGAACATCAAAGCCGGACCTTATTTCTCCTATCTGCTTTCAAGAGAATTTTCAGGTCATGTGTACGAAGGATATTTGCGGGAAGATGATCCTACCGGTCCGAAAGTAGAGTTTACCGACGGCAAAATTGCAACCTACGATTTCTCGGACGACTTGAGACATTTTCAGTGGGGATTACAGGTGGGAGCCGGATGGCGAGCTTTCAAGCACCTCAATGTGTACGCTGATCTCACCTGGGGATTGAACGATATATTTAAAAACGATTTTAATACAATCACTTTTGCAATGTACCCCATCTATTTAAACATAGGTTTTGGGTACGCATTTTAAACTTCACTGCAGATAATACGCGGATTCACACTGATTATTTATATTAATAGTCTCTATTTTATAATCTGTATGAATCCGCGTGTCCTGTGATAAAAAAGAAGATTAATTGCCACCAGGCTCTGCCACCTGTTTCACTCCGGAATAGGTCACTTTTACAGTCTGTTGCAATGTAGGCACTTTCACGTTAATGGTCATGTCTGCATTTCCATCTTCTACCGTTCCCGTAACAGTTACAGGACAAGTACCCAAAGAAGCAGCATTTCCCTCAAACGTAAGGTCCTGCTGTCCGGTAAACGTAGACACCCCTTCCCCCTTCTTCACTTCACATTTATCAACAACAATATCTCCAAACTTCAGAATCTGTTGATTGATAAACAATTCAAAATCCTTCAGTTCAATCTTCACTTCCGTATTGCTGACCTGCGATAGGGTGATAAACTTCTCTATTCCATCCCCTATGACAATTTCCTGGTCAGAGCCATCCGGTATCATGGATATATCCAGATTTCCCCAATACGTTCCGACTACATCCGGAGCCGTTATCGCAGCTTCTTCTTCAGGAGGATTCCCATTATCCTTGTTATCACTGTCGTCATCATCACTGCTACAAGCAGCAAAGAAAGTAAGAGAGCAGACTAATGCTAATAAATACAATAGATTCTTTTTCATACGTCTTTGGTTTAGTTATTATAATAAACTTCGTCCCTTATAAACTAAAAAGAAGAAAAAAGGTTCAATATGCTTCCTTTTTCGAAGATATTTCGAGTTCACAACTTTCTTATCGAAAACTTTGTTATATTTGCATATAGTAATTTTAAAAAAGCCACAACTATGTTTAATTCATTTGGCAATATCTTTCGGCTCACAAGTTTCGGTGAGTCTCATGGAAAAGGAGTTGGAGGAGTGATTGACGGATTTCCGGCAGGAATTATCATCGACGAAGAATTTGTACAACAAGAACTTAATCGTCGCCGTCCGGGACAATCTATTCTTACTACTGCACGTAAAGAACCCGATAAAGTTGAGTTTCTTTCAGGTATTTTTGAAGGGAAATCCACCGGATGCCCTATTGGCTTTATCGTTTGGAATGAAAACCAACACTCCAATGACTACAACAATCTGAAAAATGTATATCGTCCTTCACACGCTGATTACACGTACACAGTAAAGTACGGAATCCGTGACCACCGTGGCGGCGGACGTTCTTCCGCACGCGAAACGATTTCACGCGTGGTAGCCGGCGCATTGGCCAAGTTAGCGCTTCGTCAACTGGGTATCAGCATCACTGCTTATACTTCGCAGGTGGGTCCTATCAAGCTAGAGGGCACTTACTCGGATTACGATCTCGATTTGATAGAAACAAACGATGTGCGTTGTCCGGACCCGGAAAAAGCAAAAGAAATGGCAGACCTTATATATAAAGTGAAGGGGGAAGGTGACACCATCGGCGGCACACTGACCTGCGTCATCAAGGGATGCCCCATCGGACTGGGACAACCTGTTTTCGGCAAGCTCCATGCAGCCTTGGGCAACGCAATGTTAAGCATCAACGCTGCCAAAGCATTCGAATACGGTGAAGGATTCAAGGGACTGAAAATGAAAGGTTCCGAACAGAACGATGTTTTCTATAATAACAACGGACGCATCGAGACACATACCAATCACTCCGGAGGTATTCAGGGAGGATTGAGTAATGGTCAGGATATCTATTTCCGTGTAGTATTCAAACCTATTGCAACATTGCTGATGGAACAAGAAACCGTCAACATTGATGGTATCGACACCACCCTGAAAGCACGCGGACGCCATGACGCTTGTGTACTGCCCCGTGCCGTGCCTATCGTAGAAGCAATGACCGCCATGACCATACTTGATTATTACTTATTGGATAAAACGACGCAACTATAATGAACGAAATTCAGAAATACATAATAGCGCACGAACCGGAAATGATGAATGACCTGTTCAGCCTCATCCGTATCCCCAGCATCAGTGCTCTGCCGGAGCATCACGATGATATGCTGGCTTGTGCGGAACGCTGGGCGCAGTTGTTACTTGAAGCCGGAGCAGACGAAGCATTGGTGATGCCCTCAAAAGGCAATCCGATTGTTTTTGCTCAAAAAATTGTCGATCCGGACGCAAAGACTGTATTGGTTTATGCTCATTACGATGTAATGCCGGCCGAACCGCTGGAACTTTGGAAGAGCCAACCGTTTGAACCGGAAATACGGGACGGATATATCTGGGCACGTGGAGCAGATGACGACAAAGGACAATCATTCATCCAGGTGAAAGCATTCGAATATCTCGTCAAAAACGGATTACTGAAGAATAATGTAAAATTCATCTTCGAAGGTGAAGAAGAAATAGGCTCGCCCAGCCTGGAGGCTTTCTGCGAAGAGCACAAAGAGTTACTGAAAGCAGACGTCATCCTTGTCTCGGACACGAGTATGCTGGGAGCTGAACTTCCGTCTTTAACGACCGGTCTTCGCGGACTGGCTTACTGGGAAATAGAAGTGACCGGACCGAACCGTGATTTACACTCCGGACATTTCGGAGGTGCAGTAGCCAATCCGATCAACGTACTTTGCCAGATTATCAGCAAGGTGACGGATACCGACGGACGTATCACTGTCCCCGGATTCTATGACGATGTGGAAGAAGTGCCTCAAGCGGAAAGGGACATGATAGCCCATATTCCTTTTGACGAAAAGAAATACAAAGAAGCAATCGGCGTAAAAGAACTTTTCGGAGAAAAAGGATACAGTACATTGGAACGCAACAGCTGTCGTCCGTCTTTTGACGTATGTGGCATTTGGGGCGGATATACGGGGGAAGGTTCTAAAACCGTACTTCCCTCAAAGGCGTATGCTAAAGTTTCCTGCCGGTTAGTGCCGCATCAGGATCATCATAAGATTTCGCAGATGTTTGCAGAGTATATTTCAAGCATTGCTCCGGAAACTGTTCAGGTGAAAGTGACTCCAATGCATGGAGGACAAGGATACGTATGCCCGATTTCGCTTTCTGCTTATCAGGCTGCCGAAAAAGGCTTTGAAATTGCTTTCGGAAAGAAACCATTGGCAGTACGCCGTGGCGGCAGTATTCCTATCATTTCCACTTTCGAGCAAGTGCTGGGAATCAAAACCGTATTGATGGGATTCGGACTTGAATCAGACGCCATCCATTCACCCAACGAAAACTTTTCACTGGATATTTTCCGTAAAGGGATAGAGGCAGTCATTGAATTTCATCAGGAATATGCCAGACGATAAAGCGGACAGACAAAAGGTCAAGTTATAAACGGTATATAAAAAAGAGCGATGGACAAGCTTGTAATCAAACACTTGTCCACCGCTCTTTTTATATATTTGCAGACACCGACAAACTACATAACCGGAGTCTGGAAAAGGAAAGTAAACGATTGACTGTCTTTCAAATCCTTCACTGCATCACCTGCGTAAATCTCTCCCTTTGTCAGAGACAATTTCTTAATCCCTGCTTTCGGACTAAAATCTATTTTCTTCAAGTCCAGCCAAAACATGTTCGGTGTCAAAGTAGATTCGAAATAATACACTTTATTCTTCTGATCGGAGACAGAACGCCAACGGGTAGAAGAAATATAAGGCTTCTCCGGCGTATTAATACCAAATGGCACAGAAACATTACGCATCACACTCAATACACTGGGAACAGCAATTTTTGCATCAGCTGTTTGCGGAATGGCATGAATGTAGAAAGAAGCCCTGACAAAGCGGTCACTCGCACGATTTGTTCCCGGTAGCATCTGTAAGCCACCAATTTCTTTCCAATAATCATTAATAGCCAACTGATAGTCATATCGGGGAGAATTTGTCATCACCCGGTATTCCTTCCCTTCGTGAATACTCAATTTTCCATCCAGATATTCCAATACAGCCGTATTTCCAGTTTCATCGGTTATAGCCAAATGCAAGGTAGATTCCGGTCCCCCATTCGGCATACGGGGAGCATCAATCCGGAAAGTCTCTTTTTTCAGTTCATCAACGGCTTCGCGTACCGTAGCAAAGTTATCGAGTACATACTGTGTCCAAATACTGATTCCCATTGCCGGACGAGTATCACCGGGAAGAGAATAAACAGATTCCGGCAAGAAAAGCAGACTCGCCACCAATCCTTTCTCGTTCATTCCGTCGCAAGTACCAATATCATATCCTGTGGCAATCACACTTCCGTATTTGGCAGTCCAGTTTACCGTTTTATCCTTGTTATGTCCCGCACGCTGGATACCGCGTGGAAATACATAGATATTCGTCATGATATCTTCCTTCCAGTCCATGGTACGCCCTGTTATCACCATCTGCTCAGGACCTATGTATACTGCACGCGTGCATGCTTCCACAGGCTGTATACTCCCCAAAGAGACGGTAGCCAACACCAATGCAACTCCTACTAATCTTTTCTTCATATTCTTTCTTTTTAAATAATTGATACTCTTATTTATAAATAACAAATATGCCACGATTATTGCCCACAAGAAAGAGGATTTTAATGAAAAAAAAGAATTTATTCGATGGGGAAAGAAGTTTTTTGTTTTTCGATACATGATAGTTATCATCGCAGGAAGCATTTTCTACCTATTCATTCTGTTTGTACTTCTCCTCTAACTGTTGTAACACCCGTTTAAGCTGAATAGCTTTTTCTTGAGATACACTACCTCCCTCTTTTTCGTACCATTCCAATTGCTGTTTAATGAACTTACGAGTAGTTTGCAATGACTGTTGCAATGAATCACGTTGCGCCACCTTGTTACTAAATTGCTCCACAATACCTGATGTCTCATAGATATGTATTGCACCATCAATGTCCCCCTTCTCCACTAACGCCAAAGCTTGCCGTTCCATGGCTGATAGTTCGTCCTTGTTAATACGCGCAAACTTATCGGCATAGTATTCCAGCAACTTCATACGCTTGTCATACTCCTGATTGAGTTGTGCCATTTCTTGTTCAAAAGCCGTAGCATCTGCTTGCTGCAACTCGCGTGTCACACGAAGTTCCTGCAATTTACGTTCATACTCTCGCTGGTAATGACTTTTACCTATGTTGTAGAATTTCCGTCTGCTCTGTTCAATATACCCCTTCGGACAGAGCACTACTTTATAAAGTATATCTTCACTCGCCACCCATTGCTCCACTTCTTTGAGATTAACTATCTCCATGTCCTGTTTATGAATACGGATGTCGAACAAGAGATCACCCGGTTCCATGTGAGGTAGTTTCAGTATAAAGGCACCTGCACCATCAGTGAGAGTAGGCACACCACCTTGCACTACAACCTCTACTCCTGCCACAGGAGTAAAAGCAGAATTCATTTTCACAGCCACTCCCCTGAGCGTAACTTGAGCATGGATATTAAAGCCACATAACCCACAGAAAACAAACAACAAAAACTTTTTCATGACAACAATTGGATGAGTAGATTAAGTGTAGGTTGATAGTCTTGATTTATATGGTCTTTCATCTGTTTACCATAAAGCAACAAAACAGGAGCATAACATTCTTCACTTCCAGGCAACTTACGAGTTTTGAGATGAGCCACCAGTTCCTTACCCGCCTCGTCATCAGTATGTAAAGCGTAAAGTGCTAGCATAAAAGCCTGTTGAATGAATCCCTGACGGGCTGTTTTCATCTGTCGCATATTTTGCTCTGTTTTATAGAAATCATTATCCAATAATAATGACGACACCCAACCATACATATAAGTATAACATTGCACATTTGAATTTGCATGATATTCATAAAATGAAGAGATGGCATTTTCATAGGCATCAAGAGTCTTCTGATATTGGTGAGTGAAGTAAGCCAAGTCTCCACATTTGTTCAGCAACAGTATTTGCATATAGACACCTCGAACAGGTGATTCCTCGGTCAAACCATTCACGACATCGGACAGTTTGGAGATTATATCATTAGCCTGTTTATATTGTTTGTCCTGTATAGCATAATAGAGACACAAAAAATAGTAGTCAGACATCAACTCATAATACCTAAAGAGGCTATACCTGCGTACATCCTCGGCTTCGACCACGAAACGGTCAAAATAGGTTTTCGCCTCCTGCTTGGTATGCATACATAATACTGCCTGTGCCAACAACGAGCGGGCACGTCCGGCTGCAGCGTCTTGCGCCGGCATCTGATTCATGAGTTGTGAGATGCGCTTAGCTTCATCCCATTGCCCCAGCATCATATGAGCCATCATTTGGACATACTTCAACTGTGCAAAACTATCGTTATCGGCTTGCCGTTTCTTTAATTCGATTTCTATAGCCGGAGCACCGGCAATAACTTCCTGCGCCCGATGGCATATAAGACTAAGTGACAGACGATTAAGTTTATTGTAAGCTAACATACGCGTATGTCCATGCTGAGCAGCACACTTATCGCTAAGGTCATAGAAATAAAGAGCTGTGTCCACATGACCGGTATTGAAAAAGAGTGCACCCAATAAAGCATAACAAGCATTGACCTGCGAATAAAAAGTCTCGTTATCTTGACACACCTTAAGGGTTTCGACGATTTCTTTGCCATATTTCATAATTTCATAACGTCCTAAATTGTAAGCAGCATTGAGAGCTGTGAACCATATACTTACAGCATATTGTGGCTCCTCAATCTTCAAATATGGATGGATTTTTTCGATAGCATCATAAGCTTCATTATGCTGTTGGGTATAATAGTAGCACTGATAAAGATTGTAATATAAGTTATAATAGAGTTCACGCTGCATATCTTTCTCCTCGTCAGGGAGGGTATTGAAAATAGCCAATCCCTCTTCGTCAATGTTCACCGCCTCAACATACCGGTCTAACTCATAGTAGGCGGTAGCCAACAACTGATAGACAGTGATACGCTCTATCTTATACTGACGGGGATTATTACGATACAATTTTTCTACAACCTCATCAGCTTTCTGGCAAGCAGCCAACATCTCGGCATATTTTTGATTGTAGTGAGCATGATTTACCTTCGACACCCAATAGTCTAGTTGTGTATCGGCTTCCGCACTGACCATATCGAGTTTGTCGATACCCGATTGAACTTGTGCCAGCCCTTTCTTATCATCAATTATTCTATAGAAAACAGCCATGTTTTGATAACAAGCCATGAGCTTCGATTCGTAATCTTGCATCTGCGTAGATCCTAAAGCTAATAGGATATTCACAGCCTCCTTAAGCATATTAAGTGCCAGTTGGCACCCCTTCTTTTTTTCGTTATCCGCACTCTTGCGCACTATCTTAAGGAGCAGGACCGAAAAATTGATATTGAGGTTCACGGCAAGTTCGGCTGTAGCCAACATGTTTTTTGGTAGCTTATCGAGCACCTGTATCGCCTTGTTAAAATAATCAAAGCTCTCGTCCAAACGGTTCACATCATCATATATAAGGCCTAGTTTTGTATACCAATCAGCCAAATCGTAAGGTGTTTTGCTGTGCTCTACGGCTTTCTTGTAGTAAATCTCGGCATCTGTAAAGTTTCTCTGATGATAAGCGAAGTTCGCATAGTCGGCATTACGGTTCATGTGCGTAGGGCTGCTGTCGGCTATCATTTTAAACAACTTTCCCGCCCTCTGATAACTCTCCTCACCACCTTGCAGTACCAATGTTTGCGCAAATCGTTCTAAGGTGGGTATCATGTCTTCAATATCTTCATCCCACTGTTTCTTCAGACCAAGGTCATGCGCCAACTTCTTTTCCAATTGTAATCCTTCGTATAAGCCGATAGCCTCATCGAGTTTCCCCTGTGTCACTAACTGCTGCGCCTGTTTCTCTATAGGCTCCAAATAATCTGTATTAATGGCTACTAACAAGGGGACATAATAGTCTAACATCTCTTGCGCATTGTTCAGGGCCGCCTGTATCTCTTTCCGACGCTGCATATAATGGTCGCTATTCACTTTACCTTCCTCTTTGAGTTGTTTGAGTTGCGCCATGGCACTAGCGTACTTAGCCTTCGCATTGGTTTTACCTATTTGGTAGAATTGCTCTACTCTAGCTGTATACTCCTCTTTAGCACACATATCTACCCGATAGTTTTTGGTAGGTGCATATACCCATTGGTTCACCATGTGTTGATTAACCACCACCCAGTCACGATAGGCTATCTGTTGTATAAGCAACCGTTGCCCCTCTATATGATTGGGTAGTTGCACCTCAAAACAACCCCGTGCATCACTGGTAGTGGGTGTAGCCCCCTCTATCACTATATTCACTTGCGGCAAGGCTTTTTTGCCAGAATTTTGTATCACTACAGTGCCGCGTTGGCTCTGTGCACATATAACCGAAAAAGTAGCTACACATATCGCAACTGTAAACAGGAGTTTTTTCATGAGTACACTGTTGTTTGAAGGTTATACTATTTTTTGCGCAAGGCTATGCGCATCTGCTCGGTAGGCGACGGAGCTACCCCATTGTAATCCCAGATTTCGAAGCCTTCTTTCATCACAGTGAGACGATAGCTAGTGGCTTGCTGCGATAACGGTACCTCTATCAAGAAGGAACCATCGGCCCCGGTCTGTGCAGAGTAGTCCAGTACCTGCACACGAGCATCGGCTACGGGTCTTCTCTCTTCATCAGTCACTATCCCTTTCAGCAGACCGGCATCATTATTACGACAAATGTTCAGAGAGCAAACATGGGTGTAACTTAGTGTAGTATCTACAGCCATATAGCCCTTAGCTTTGAAACTTAGCGTGAAGTCGTCGAGCCAAGCATGCTTGCGGTTGATGCCTTCAAATTTCACCATCTCTTGCAACGTAGCCAGTTCACGGGTTTCCACTACATCGGCATACTTCAGCGTGAGCGTAGCTCCCCGGAAGGGCAGCGTGGTAGCTATATTCTCTTTTAGTTCGACCCTAAACGTCACAGGTTGCCACAACTGATAGGCCAACAAGAAAAGAGCCACTATCACCACAGGCAGCAAACAAAGCAGTACAAAACGTCTCGTACGTGGCAAGTCTACAGGATCGGGACGTATGAAACCTTCGTTTTCCAGTTGCGTTAACTGATAGTCAAAGTGATGAAACAACTCATTGTAGTCGGCATAAGTATCACAGAAGTGCCCATATTCTTGCTCACTGTATTGTTTTAGTTTCTCCAGTAGTGCCGCGCCATGCTCGTCGCGTTTAGCATAAATGTAAATTTTGGGACGTTTACCACCACTCGCCTTCACTTGTTCAAAAGCAACTTGCAGTTCGCGTAGCGTATATTGCCCCAAACGAGTGTGGAAAAGAAAAATCACAATATCACATTGGCGAATGTAATCATCATATCTATTCTGCAGATGCTCCTCGGAAAGGTAACTGGGAAAATCACGCCAGGTACGCTGTTCGAAGCAGATGGCACGTTTCCTATATCCCTTATTCTTCTGCGAAAAGTAGAGATCCATCTGCAATTTATCTTCATCGAGTTCTGCCGACGAAGCAATAAAGACTTTTACGTTTTTCATGTATCTAAATGTTGTGTCGTTATATACAAATGTTAAATAGATCTATTGATCGTCCAATCTATAAAGTTCATATCCTCCCAATGCCAGTATGTAGGGCAGATTATAAATAACATCAGCGTCCTTCTCTAGCTCCTCGGGATGCTTTTGCAGTAGCTCGCTGAAAGGCATAATAAGAGGATGTTGCAAAAATACTTTATCCTTCACCTTAGCACGTCTCCAGCCGGCCACTGTACGCTCGGCATTCCATCGGTACTTCTCCATGCGCACTAACAAATACAAAACTTGAGCTGGCAGTTCTTCATTGAACATAGATTCGGATATGCGTGTCGGTGAGCGGTCACTCCGTCTGATGCCGTAGCCCAGTGTGCGACAAAATACACTGTAGGCATCTAGTTGATAGCGGTTAGCCCAACGCAACGGCTCGCTTAGTTTATTCCACAGAAACTGCGCCTGATGGTTCATCAAAATAAAGTCGGCAGAGTGGTTACCGTAGGATTCATACATCTTCTTCAATACCTCTTTTTGTTTGAGACTTTCATCAGCATAACAACAATCGTATAAATAGTTCACATACAAAGCCAGTTTATCTTGCAAGATGTTTTTCTTTATTCCCCTGTCTACCATACCAAACACCTTGACATAGCGATAGCGTCCCTTCTCGTCGTCCACCATCGACGACAAATCATTATTAAACTCCTGACGGATTAGCACACGACACTGATATTGATAAACTTCATGCGGTAAGTTGAGTCCTAATGAAAGACTCAAATCTGGATCATGCACACAAATGGCCACTGTAAGCATACAATGTTTATTTTGTGCCCACTGCTGCAGGCGGGTACGCATAGCAGTACTGCAAATGTCGTCATGGCAATATTCCACCTCAATATCATCTATTTGACTCTCTATATAGGGAAACTGAGCTTTGAAGTAGTCTTTCTGTGCTTCCATCTCGCGATCCACTAAAGTGATGCGGGTACGTATACGTTCATCCGCAGGCAGGCGGTCATCATAATTGGCATAATGGCAGATACGTAGTGCTTCGAGTAGCAACGAACGTCCCACTCGGTTGAATCCCACGATAACCAGATGCACATAGTCTTGACTGGTAGCACTCCAACTTCCATCAGGCTGTTGCGTTATGCTTATGGGGCGATAATCCAGCGGATCATAACGCCTTTCACAATCGGCTGCGTAGAGGCTCCATAGCTGCCGGGCCAAATTTTCGTGGAGGTTAAAGGGGCGAAAGAAAATATTAGGTTTGCCTTCTATACTAAATACTTCGGGCGGCAAATTCATTTTCTGTATGTTAGAATATGAAGGGATGCTGTCGAACTGCACATACACAGGCATCATCTCGCCGCCGGAACATTTACCACGCAGAGCACTCACCAAATGCACAATAGCTATATTCTTAGCATCACGTCCGTAACGTTCTTCATCTCCCAACACATACACCTCAATAGCACTCGCTATGTTCAACCGCTGAAGTTCTTCAATCGACTCAATATTGCCAAAGTAAACAAGCACTTGCCGCTCTATCTCGATGGGGAGGGCCGACTGTATACGATGGCGCACTGTTGCCGCCTCTATACCGCTCATCAGCAAGATGCGTGCTGAAGGACATTCGTTATACAGTTCACGTATCATATTGATAGACAACTCATTGAATCCTATCAACACATAATGATTTTTTATATTACGATAAGTCATCCGCCCTGTGTATACCACCCCTACACGCCGCTCTATAATATTAGAGATGGTAGAGATAAGCACACCACCCAACAAAATGGATCCCGAAAAACTGATAAGTCCCACTAACATCCTGTTAGGCCAAGCAGTCTCTTCTATCTGGTTACCGGGATCTACAAAGTTGTTGTACACCACCCAGAGCTTTTCTCCCCACTCCTCGTGTCCATGCAGTTGGATGGAAAAGAGCATCACGATAACAAAAAAGATAGCCAGCACCGTAGCGATGGTAATGAGTAGCAGGGTGAGTTGTGATTTGATCCCCCCCGAAATAGTGCGATCCATGTACTCTTGTGAGAATATCTTCTTATAGTAGTTTATAAAGCGGCTCATATGAATAATTTATTGAAAACACAAAATAAATCAGTGAAAAACAATAGCAGGGTCACTTCTTTTCTATCAGAAACTCTTTCGGAAAGTACATCCATTTCTCCATTCCGAACATCCGTAAGCAGTCTTCCCTTTAATGATGGTTCCTTTACCACAAAGCGGACAGAGTTGACCAACAAACGCATCTCCCCCACCTGTTGCAGAAGGAGTTGAAGCAGCCGTAGCCATCGGAGCCGGAGAACCGGGCGAATCGGTTTTCACTTCATTCGTCTTTTTTTCCGCCTTTGGTTTCTTTTCTTTCGGTGTACTCGGTTTTCGTTCACGCTTTTTAGATTCCTTCTTTTCTTTCTCTCCGGCTTTTGCAGCAACTGCATCCTGAATAGTAATACGTCGATTCGTATTATCAGAAAGTACGCTCATCACGATTTCCGAAACCATCTGCTTCAGCTCTTCGAGAAACTGGCGGGCATCGTATGTTTTCTTTTCAATCTCCCGCAACTTCTTTTCCCAGATCCCGGTCAGTTCTGCCGATTTCAGCAACTCTTCGTGGATGATCTGCACCAGTTCCACACCTGTCGAGGTAGCAATCAGATTCTTTCTTTCCTTACGGATATAATTTCGCTTAAACAACGTTTCAATAATAGCCGCACGGGTAGACGGACGACCGATGCCATTCTCTTTCAAGGCATCACGAAGTTCATCATTGTCCACCAGTTTTCCGGCCGTTTCCATAGCACGAAGCAGTGTTGCTTCGGTATAAGGTCTGGGCGGCTGCGTCCATTTTTCATTCAGGTCCGGAATGTGAGGACCACTTTCGCCCTTCACAAAAGCAGGAAGTACATTTTCATCCTCTTCTTCTTTTTCTTCGGTAGGGTCTTTTACTTCCTTGGCAAACACGACACGCCATCCCGGTTCCAGAATTTGTTTTCCGGTTACCCGGAATTCTATCTTATCCACTTCTCCCATTACAGTAGTAGTAGAAATCTTACAGTCCGGATAGAACACGGCTATAAAACGACGGGCTATCAGATCGTAGACACGGCGTTCCATATCCGTCAGGTTTTGAGCATAGACTCCGGTAGGGATAATGGCATGGTGATCCGTCACCTTCGAGTTGTCAAATACCTTTTTTGATTTAGGAAGCGTGGTACCGGCTAACGGAGCTGTCAGCACCTCGTAATCACGGAGTCCTTTCAGGATAGCAGGACATTTCGGATAAATGTCATCACTCAAGAAAGTGGTATCGACACGCGGATAGGTGGCCACCTTCTTCTCATAAAGAGACTGAATCAGTTTCAGTGTTTCATCGGCCGAATAAGCGAATTTTTTGTTGCATTCTACCTGAAGTGAGGTCAAGTCGAACAAACGTGGAGCAAACTCCCTCCCATCTTTCTTGCCTACACTGGTGACTACAAACGGAAGATTCTTAATGCGTTCTACCAGTGCCTCGCCTTCTTCCCGGTTGGCAATAGGGTCGATGCCCGGATTATCTATTTTCTTTTTTCCACCATTCTTTTCCTCTTCCGCAGCTATTTCTTCATCACTTTTGCGGATGAGTGCAGAGAAAGTAGTATCCCGGTAATTGGTTTTCAACTCCCAGTATTGTTTGGGTTCAAAATTGGCTATTTCCAATTGACGGTTGACAATCAATGCCAGAGTCGGTGTCTGTACACGACCGATAGAGAGTACCTGTTTATTTTGACCGTATTTAATAGTATAAAGACGGGTAGCATTCATTCCCAGCAACCAATCACCCATCGCACGGGAAAGACCGGCTTCATAGAGTGATTGGAAATCCGTCTGGTCTTTCAGTTTGGCAAATCCTTCCCGGATGGCTTCTTCTGTCAATGAAGAAATCCACAGACGCTTCACCGGACAGCGTGCACCGGCTTTCTGCATCACCCAGCGCTGAATCAATTCTCCTTCTTGCCCGGCATCACCGCAGTTGATGATTTCATCCGCGTTCTGCATCAGCCCCTCGATAATGTGGAATTGTTTTTCGTAGGTAGGATTCTCTATCAGCTTGATGCCGAAACGTGGAGGAATCATCGGCAGACTACCTAAATTCCATGATTTCCAGTTAGGCGTGTATTCATGTGGCTCCTTCAGGGTACAAAGATGCCCGAATGTCCAGGTCACCTGGTATCCGTTTCCTTCTATATATCCTTCTTTTCTGGTATGAGCACCGAGTACTTCGGCTATATCACGTGCTACAGACGGCTTTTCGGCTATGCAAACTATCATTTTTTCTCTTCTTGTTTTATATTATCAGCCTACAAAGTTACACGAATATTTGTCTAAAAGAACAATATCCCACAGAATATGTTACCTTTGCAAGAGTAGAATTCTTATAACAAAGAACAAGTATGATTGATTTAAACCGCAAATTACCCATCGGGATACAAACTTTCGAGAAAATTCGCAAAGGAAATTATCTGTATGTA
This sequence comes from Bacteroides luhongzhouii, assembly GCF_009193295.2. Lineage (NCBI taxonomy): Bacteria > Pseudomonadati > Bacteroidota > Bacteroidia > Bacteroidales > Bacteroidaceae > Bacteroides > Bacteroides luhongzhouii. Next base: position 5,627,556 of record NZ_CP059973.1, read on the forward strand.
GATAAAACTGCTCTTGTCGGAAAAATGGTATCAACAAGCATCCCCTATTTCCTTAGCCGTCCCCGACGCTTCGGAAAAAGCCTGCTGATTTCCACTTTCGAGGCTTACTTTTTGGGACGTAAAGACTTGTTCGAAGGACTAGCCATCTCACAAATGGAAGTTGACTGGCAAGTCTATCCGGTTTTTCATATTGACCTGAATGCACGCAAGTATGATTCTCCGGCAGATTTGACAGCGATGCTCAACCAACATCTGGAGAAATGGGAAGCAATCTACGGAACCGAAAAACAAGATCGACAACCGGAAGAACGATTCGCCTATATTATAGAGCGTGCATGCGTGCAAAGCGGGAAACAAGTAGTCGTATTAGTAGACGAATATGACAAACCTCTGTTACAGGCTTTGGACAATCTGCCTTTGTTTGAAGAATACCGTAAAATGCTAAAAGCATTCTATGGAGTACTAAAAAGCACTGACCGCTATCTGCGTTTCGTCTTTCTGACAGGTGTTACCAAATTCTCACAAGTCAGTGTATTCAGTGATTTAAACCAACTGAATGACATCAGCATGAAACCGCCTTATGCCACCATTTGCGGCATCACCAAGCAAGAACTGACAGATACATTCACCCCGGAATTGGATAAGCTAGCCTCATACAACCGGATGACACCGGAAGATACAATCCATAAGATGACTGCACTGTATGACGGGTATCATTTCTGTGAATATGCAGAAGGTGTGTTCAATCCGTTCAGTGTATTGAATGTGTTCGACGGATATAAATTTGAGAATTACTGGTTTCAGACAGGAACTCCTACTTTCCTTGTCAAGATGCTGATGGATAGTAACTATGACCTGCGGACGCTCATTGACGGAGTGGAAGCAAACGCAGCGTCATTCAACGAATACCGGGCAGAAAGCAGGAACCCTATTCCGCTGATTTATCAAAGCGGGTATCTGACAATTAAAGAATACGACCCTCGTTTCAAGACTTATCAACTTGCTTTTCCCAATGATGAAGTGAGATATGGCTTTATGAATTTCCTTCTACCATTCTACTCTAATATTCCCGATAATGAGCAAGATTTCTATATTGGCAAATTTGTCCATGAGTTGGAAAGTGGCAATATCAATGCCTTTCTAACCCGTCTTCAAGCCTTCTTTGCCGATATACCTTACGAACTGAATGACCAGACAGAGCGACATTACCAGACTGTTTTCTATCTGATATTCAAACTCATGGGACAGTTCACACAAGCAGAGGTACGCAGTGCAAAAGGACGGGCCGATGCAGTTGTCAAAACACCGAAGTATATTTATGTGTTCGAATTCAAGCTGAATGGCACAGCCGAGCAGGCATTACAGCAAATCGAAGATAAAGGGTATCTTATCCCTTATCAGGCAGATGAACGGGAAGTCAAAAAGGTGGGAGTAGAATTCAGTACTGACACACGAAATGTCAGTCGATGGCTACCCGAGGAATAAGAAAGTATAATTACTTCTTCCTCATATTTATCGACAAATGATTCCTACTACACTTCCCAGCACTTCCATCCCTTGTTGGCACAGATATACACCACATACGAGCGGACATGATAATTGGGAAATTTCCTTTTCGTGTCTTCTGCATAGCCTTTCACCTGCTCCACGTGTTCGGCCAGCGGTTCGGTTAGGGCCAGCATCCGGTCAGCGTCTTTGGCATGATAGTATTTGAATTCCACCACACGGTCGTCTGTATAATAATCCGTGCCGGGGATGCCGGTCATTTCGAAATCCGAACGGCCTACGGAGTTGTTCTGCTCGATGGCAAAGGTATAGCAACGACTCAAATAGCGGGAGACGAGCTCGTAAAAAGAACAACGGATGAAGTTCTCATTAATCTTATCAAAGACCTGTGCGGGGAATTGTCCCAAGTATTGTTCGAAATAGTTTTGGACGAGGGGTTCGAGACTACGGTTGGAATCATACAGCTCGTAAACCGGGACGTAGCGGCTGGCGTTGCCTTCAATCTTGTTCAGTTGGTTGTAATAATCCATGTAGATGCTGCGCATAGTCATGTTGGGGAGTACCATGCGGTAAGCACTCTTCAAGGTGGTCATGCCCAGGTAGAACAGGCTGACAGGATAGAATTCTTTCTCGAAGAACTTCTTTTTGTTGAACTTACTGGACAAGTCGGTAACGTTGTAGGACAGTTCATCGTCTATCACCAGGGCATCGAGCATTTCTTTGGCATTGGTAAGCGAAAGAGTCAGGCGACGAATCCAGTTGATGTCCGTACGCAGGTTCTCATCGATCAGTTCGGACGGAATGCTTCCGGCATTAGCAGCAAATTTCTTAAGGAAATAGGTCAGAATAGTAGAGTTAAAAAGACGCTCACCACTGGGGCTGAAACGATAACCGTCGTAGTTACTCACAATAAGTTGCCAGATTTCCTCGAAACGTTCTTCGCTTGCACCGGGAGTATATTTATCAAGTACATAGCGCAAGTATGTCTTCGTTTCTTCATAGGTGAAACCGAGCATATTGAGGAAAGACGGTTCGAGGGTGAGGATTTCCGCAATGTTGTATCCGCTAGTCAGGTCGTCCATAGTAACCGGCAATACGCCTGTGCAGAAACAAGTGCGGATAGTACCTTCGCCTATGCCTTTTTTAATTACTTTAAAGAAGGTACGAAGAAAACTGTCGCTGGTGGTTACCTTTTCATAAAGCGGATCATTATAAGAAGTAAGCAATTGATTGGTGAAGTTATCATATTCGTCAATCAGGATATAGGCTTTGGGAAGTCCGTACAAACGGATATAGGAAAGAGCTTCCTCAAGCATTTGGGCAGCATTTCCGCGATTGGTAAATTGGAAATCACCAAACAAATCACGATTATGCTCCACCATTATTTCTACAGGGCTGCAATTCAAGGCGTCAAAGTTCTGTGCCAGTCCTTGCATATCATTCGCCATCACCATAGCCGAGAAGTCATAACGAATCACCATATATTGATTATGCTCTTCTGTAGGATGTTCGCCAATCCAAGTGCCGCCGAAGAGTTCTTCAAAACGATTCGCTTTCGTACGGTCGTAGTAGTGAGCCAGCGTAGAGATAAGCAGACTTTTCCCGAAACGGCGGGGACGGAGAAAGACGGGAGCATTATAGTCTTCAAGCTTCGGAATGTAATTTGTCTTATCGACATAATAAAAGCCACGTTCGCGAAGGTCTGCGAAATCTGCCACTGCATAAGGAATCGTTATTCTTGCCATAATCTTTAATATTTTCTTTCGGTAGAGACAAAAGTACTAATAAATTAGTACTATAAACAAATATAGTACAAAAAAGATAGCTAAACACCAAACTCAAATATGGTTATATTCGTAAGTATTTGATAAAAAAGAGAGCAAAACAAGAAAAAATATCAGAGTTATGCACGCATCATGTATAGCCCTATACACGAAGGCTGCACAACTCTATACATGATGCGTGTATAGAGCTATGCAGCCTCTCTGCATAAACCGGGCGGGGTGTTGCTACATCCGGCCAAGAGAACATTTTATTCTGCAGGATCGGGAGCTTCTCCGCTTCCTCCGCCGCTTCCACCAGAGCCGGAGCCGCCTCCCGCATCGGGTTTCTTGCCGACATAGAAAGTAGCGATAGCGGTTCGGGGTGTTTTCAAGAGCGTGCTTCCTGCATACTGAGTAGTGACGGTGAGGGTATATTCGCCATCAGCCAGCCCGGCAGGAACAATGAATGTGAGTTGCGACGGGTTGTTGACGACCAGCATATTGAGGTCGACCGGTGTGGTTTGTTCCTTACTGTCGGAGATAGTGATTCCGACGGAAGAATCCGTACCTGCAATTTTCAACATACGGCCGTTGACCGTGAACGGACGGCCTGCAGTGGCGGTGGCAGGTGAGAATCCGGCAACGTACATCACGTTTTGGCGTTCGCCCAGAATACTGATAGAGGTTTGGGCGATAGCTTCACGCAGTTCTTTGTCTTGGGTGAAAGAAACGTAGACGGAGTTCTTTTCGGGATTCCATCTTCCGCCATCGATAACGCCGCGGAGTTGTGCTACGGCGTGGTAAAGACCGGTGTTGACACTATATCCACTAAGGATGAGATCGCCTACCACACGGTTGTAGAGCTTCACGACGTGCTCGATGGTTTCGGGACGGAGCCCGGTGTCCTCCTTGTGCATCTCGTTGAGGATGTCCTGCAACGAAAGATTACCGGACGATTCGAGCTGACCGATCTTATCGTCTTTGTTGTCGACGGTTACAGTGTTGTCGACTAACCAGATTTTCAATACATTCTTCATTATTCAATTTATTAGTAAAAAAGTTATTTTGTTGTATTCAACTATAAACTACGGACATATTCGACATCAGCCAGTCCGAAATGACTGACAACTGTTTGATTACTCATTCTGATGTACTACTTTATTATCAAAAGAATAAATAATAGCCCCCAGAAAAGCTTTATGGATTCTCGATATGGAGAATTAGCATTTTAGGCTGTTACCAGTCTTTACGGAAATAAGTATTATCACGGTCATTTCCTACAGCACCTGACTGTCGAGGATTTACGGATACTTGAGTTTCAAAATTAGGGTCATACAAAAATAACATATCCTCCATTGGAGCTTTTACAAAATTCTCCATTCCTCTTATATTATCACGTAGATCATAAGCAATATACCCTTTTTTGCTCTCATTAAAAACTTGAATTCCAGGAACGGTGCCACCGGTACCCTCCATATCCATTATAAAGTTGAGATAAGCTTCAGATTCACCATAAGTAGTTAACAAAGATTGAGTAAAATCTTGAGTAAAACACACAAAACGATTCTTTTCTAGCCCGGCAAATGGTTTTCGTCCACAAATCATCCATTCAGCTTCAGGAACTTCAAAATCTGTCCAAAAAGGAATAGAATACTGGTTCACATACCCATTGTAAGCATAATCAATGTATTTGCCAACTTCTATACCACCACATTTTTCTTTGTCAAAGAAGGTTGCTGTCGCTTCCCCCTTATCAGCAACCGTCAACATAGTTTCCTTTGATAATGCCCCACGCAAAGCTTTTATTAATTTTGGATAGGCACTGGTGTTCTTTATTCCATTTGCTCCATATTCATCACTATCATCCCAAAGGTCGATACCATCCAATCCATACAATTCTACTGCGGTTTTCACTTGTGCTACCAAATTATCAATCTCACCATCTGTCAGATGACAAAAGCCTATAGCTGAACTATTTTTCACTGTCAGACAAACTTTCATGCCCATTAACTGCAAGGGGCGGATATACTTATCTGCATTTTTCAATACATGACTTATGTCTGCATTCAAATTCAGTTTACCTCCTGCATCAATAGTAGCTCTTAGTAGATTTACAACATCAAAAAGTTGAGGAAATCGAGTTTTGTCAAAATCCATAAAATTTTCTTCCAACCAATACACAGAACTTACCAAAGGACTCATCTTTTCTGTGTCAACATATCCTATACAAGTATATCCTTTGTCAGAAGTCAAACGATGCTTTCCATTGGTCCAATTGATACGATAAAGTAACGTTTGATATTTGCCATCTTCCTTTATTTTAAGAGGAAGTAAATACTGAGAAGCTCCCAAATTAGAATTTTCTGGAACCGGTAACATCCATCCCTTAAGAATTAAAGTCATCTTACCCGATTGCATAGCTCCGGCAGCAATTGTCAGACTACCACCATTGCCCAATTCATAAGCATTATCCGGTAACAATGTGTAATTCGAGTTGGTATATGCTAATTGGAAAGCTTCCACATCGAAATCTTTATCTACCACCACTGTCAAATTCTTCGTTCCCGTAGCGGCTTCTTTCAGTACAACAGACACTTGGTCTGTTACGACCTCATTCTCTTTATCAGTAACTATAAGGAACACCTGTTGATTATCTTTCTGCAGATCGCTGCACAATCTTGGCGAATCACCTATGACCACTTCTGTCGGTTTATCATGCGAAACATCAGGATTGATTACAGCCGCTTCTTCCTCACAAGAAGAAACGCATAAAGACAGCAAGCCCCAAAGCCATATATATTTTAATATTCGTTTCATATCGTCATTCGTTTTTAGTTTATAACCACTTTGACTTATTTATTCATTATAGGCACTTCCACACCACTGGGCCATAACTCTGCTTCCGTTTTCGGACGTGGCTGTGTATAGGTGTCATTCGTCCAGTATGGAATCATCTTCGCATCATTGTGATGTCCGGTCCGATCTATAATAGTATTTCCAGCGCCTTCGTCAAATTTCCAGTAAGCCTGTAAATCAGATTCGGCTGCCGGGTCATCGATATTATACATATTCTCATAGATTTGCTGTTCGGTACGTGCCACGCTCCATATACGGGCTTCACAAATATCACCGTTTAACTGACGACTTATATCATGAGATTCACCGTACGAACGTCCGAAATAGAAATTAAAGTCACCGCCATTACCATTGTCATTATCCGCCAGTTTATCCCCCAAACTAATGGTTGTTACATCACTCTTGCCGTGTCCTTCTTCCCTGCTTTGCAATTTTCCGTTCACATAGAAAGCAATCACCTGCGTTTTCAAGTCCCACGTCAATGCGATGTGATACCACTCTCCCGCTTGAAGCTGGAGTTTTTTGTCGGCAGTAGGAAATTTGCCCACAGGGGTCTGAACCTGCAACTGCTGACGAGGGAAGCCCGTATCTCCCAAACGTACACACAAATACTGCTCGATACCCATTATGGAGGAAATATTCGTTTCATCATCAAATTGGTTAATCCGTATGATTGCTTCCATTGTAATAGCTGTCAGATTATTCACTACATCTGCGGTAGGGCTTCCCTTATCGAATCCCGGAACGGCGACATACACGTTCTTCAGGTTCATTGCCGTAGTGATGGCACTGGAACGACGCACGAGGTAATACATTGTGCGTGAACCGTTCATGATGCCCACTCCTTCGGCTCCTCCTATAGAAAGAGGGCAAAGATAGGTAGCATCAATCTCCAGTTCATCGAGTTTCAGAAACTTGATGCGTATTTCTTCGGAAGTAGTCTTCCCTGCCGGAATAGTCACCGCGTCTGTCGACAACTGGTAATATGCTTCGGGAAGTGCTTCATAGTGGGTGTCATTCTTTGCATTATAGGTGCTAATCATTGAAGGGTCTACCTTCAGGCTGACCTTCACGTCATTCCCCGACGGATAAGTCAAGTTCACGTTAAAGGCTTTCGTTTGGCTTGTCACTTTACGGTTAAAAGTGAAAGCCTCCGTATTTTTACTGGCTGCTACATTCAAGTATGCCGAATTATCGAACGGTGACTTTTCGCTGTAATCCGTATTATCACAGGCAACCGGCAGAAATAACAAAACTGCGGCTGCAAAGCACTGATAAAGTTTATGTATTCTCATAGCTTCCATCGTTTAGTGAACCGAAGCGGGATTCAAAAATTGAATGCCTCCACGGGTCTGTTTATAAATAATATCAGTATCGTAGTAATCGGCAGAGATATTGTAAATAGCAATGCCTCCCAACGGTGTATCCATATTGAGAGCACCGTAAGCTGCTCCGGCGATAGCATTACGCGTCACTCCGTTATAGTCGGTCAATGTACCGTCAGGAGTGACTGCCAGCAACAGACGCTCCGGGGCGGTCTTGCCATATCCGGTGGCATAGAGTACGGAGGTTTCTATATCATATTCATCGGATGCAGCGGAAATATCGAGCACAAAATAGCTGAAAAGGCTGCGCTGCGCTTCCGGCAACAAAGAAGGAGTACCCTCAAAAACTAACAGACACGGTGTCTGTCCCAAAGCATCCACAAGCGGCTTTAACGCCGAAACATCTACCGCAGCACCTTCCGAACCGAGGGCAATTCCGTCAAATGTCCCTGTACGCACTGCCTCAACTGCAGAAGCAACAGAGGTGTTCAGCTTATCTTCAGCCGTGCAGTCTATATAGTAAAGCACTCTCGTCCCATAATCCTCACGCACCAACTTCATATCCTCCCGATCATATTCGGACAGGCGGCCGGCATTACGCATCGTCACTATATCGATACTGTCCGGCAACGCACGGAGAAAATCCTTCTCACCGGTAGATACTTCCGGAGCATTATCCAACCGGGCATAAACGACTGCGTGTTTCGTAGCCTTATATGCACGGAGATTCTGTGTATATGCTGCATATTCCTGCGGATTCTGTTCCTTAAACCCATTCACCTGACTATCGTGTATTTCCATTTCCGTCCAGTCGTCACAACCGACGGCGGCAACCGACAGAAAAGTAGTCAGCAAGCATAACTTAAAGATTGATTTATATTTCATAATCTCATTGATTTAAAGGTTTGTTCTAGTTTGAGGATTGACTATTCTCGATGGAATGGTCTTTCTTATCCCACCAAAGTTTTGTTCCGGCGGCATCGGGACCATTCAGCATTTGTACAGCTTGATCTATGTACTTCGGATTTCCCGTATATTCATCGGCAGGGAAAGGCAGACGACGGGGACCGATCGTTACATTCACACTATTGTTGGGATCTTTATTCTCCACGGCAGGCAACAACTTCGGATAACCCGTACGACGATGTTCCGCCCATGCTTCCAGCCCCAGCGGGAATATTGCAATCCATTTTTGAGTAATGATACGCTCCAGATTCCGTTCGAAATACTCCGCTCCCGGCTCCCAGGCAATCGTAATGGTGCTTACAGCCGGATGACTATACTTAATATCAGCCCCATCCATCGGATTCACATAATCCAAAGGCTTTTTCTCCGTATCCTTCACATATTGGTCCGCTCCGGTGGCTCCGCCGCGCTCTTCGAATGAAAGGGCAATAGCCTTTTCATACAATGCCTGCGCATCGCCTCCCATATCCCAACCACGCAACGCGCCTTCGGCACGAAGGAAAGTCACCTCTGCCGCATTCATCCAGAGATAAGGGTCGGTGCTGGAAATCACCTGCTTTGAGTAAAGGTTAATCATGTCGTCTTTCTTCTGGGTGAATATGCCGATACGTACACCATAATAGTCGTTCACTTCGACTTTCTCGCCATCCTGATCGACTGTCTGCACGCCTTTGACAAACATCTTATCCAAACGAGGGTCTTCGTAACCTTTCATAACAGAAACCAAATCGGCACTGATACGGTAGTCATTCCAGTTATTAAACAGCAATTCCGAACGGTTCTCCGCTACATGAAGCATGGCGTTGTCCTCATTCGATTCAATCACTCCCGCTTCCACAGCCTCCTGCGCAATACGCTGCGCCTCGGTCGGATTGACATAGCTCATACGCATGGCAATACGAAGTTGCATGGAATGTACGAACTTACGCCATTTGGAAATGTTTCCGTAATACAAGTCTTCCAGTTTGCGGAAAGCCTCGGATGACAGGTCTTTGTTTTCCTCCAACACTTTGTCCGCTTCTTCCAGTTCTTTCAGCATCTGTGTATACACCTGCTCCTGCGAATCGTAAGGGACAGCCAGGTCTTCACCCGAATTATCATTATCCATCATCTTCGAATAAGGAATCGGACCGTAAATGTCCGTCACACGATGCATGATGCACACCCGGAGAATCTTACCGAATGCCAGAGCCACAGGGTCATCCGTCTTGTTCAGCATATCGCGGTACTGCGGGTACATGTCTTTAATCGGATCGGAAAACGGGGATTTGAGCCATCCCTGTTCGGGATTGAATGTGGAGAATTTCATCACCCAAGTGTCTACGATTCCTTCCAGATAGCCACCATAAGCTCCTCCCGCCATGGCATCCATAAACTGGTAAAGGTGCTCACGTGTAGGAACCACCAGTCCCTGCATCCCTTTGAGCGTAGCACCCACAATGTGATTCTCACGCTGCATTTCTTCTCCGTCCGCCTCATACATGCTCCGGTTAATATCACTGTCGAAACAACCGCCCAAGGGAAACAGAAATAATGAAAGGATCATTATCAGAAGAATGTTATATTTTCGTTTCATGTCCATCATAGTATTTAGAAGTTAATCTTTATGTTGAATCCTATATTCCGGGAACTCGGCATCATGAAGTAGTCGATTCCCTGATAATAGTTGTTCGTAGTAGCTACTGCTTCAGGATCGAAAGGAGCTTTACAGTAGATCATCCAGAGATTCCTGCCCACAAGGGATACATTGATATCACAGACATTGCCCAGCCAGCGGCGCGGAACGGTGTAACCGATATGTGCCTCCTGCAGACGCAGGTTGGTGGCACTATAAGTATAGTAGGTAGGCAATCCGCTCTGCGACGCTACCACTTCATAGAAACTTTGCGGGTTCACGCGGCTACGGCCATTCACCCATACTCCTCCGGCATCACGCGCGGCGGCAGACGTCTCTGATACTCCATAGAGATCGAGGTAGGCCTGTGTTGCCGAATAAACGATTCCTCCCAAACGGGCTGTCAGCAAGAAACCGGCATTAATGCCTTTATAAGAAAAACTATTATTCCAGGCAAGATTTGCTTTAGGCAGTACGCTCCCCAACTTTATGTCACCGGCATTGTCGATGGCTGTCACATTGCCGCTATCGTCAATCAGGATATTACCGTTAATATCACGCTTCAAATCGGCATGGGTATAAAGATCGCCCAGCGTGCCGCCTTCCTTCAGGATAAATTTCGCCTTTCCGAATCCGCGGCCTTCATCGGTTTTGAGTTCCAGTTTATCGACATTGTAAGTTTTGCCCGTTTCCGGGTGAACATAATCCTTCACCAGTTCGACGATTTCATTCTTGTTGGCCGAGAAAGTAAAGCTGCTGTCCCAACCGAAATCTCCCCAACGATGCCCATAAGACAACATAGCCTCGAAACCATAGTTGCGTACATAGCCCGTCTGTACATACAGTTTGTCATATCCCGATGATACAGGAAGCCGCGGGTCGAATGTCTGGTTGTAAGTATTGGCGTAATAGAAGGATCCGCTCAGCTTGATATCCTTGAATAAGGTTGCATCCAACCCTATTTCCCATGAATCGGTACGTTCGGGATATAGTTTGCCTATGGGATAATTCGTCTGCGATTTCCAGTCCTGCTTATTGGCATCATACGAATAGGTAGGATAAGTAAGGAAACGGGGGTAAGGATTACCTACAGAACTGAATGATCCGCGTACTTTAAGATAATCCACCCAATCGGGCAGTTCCAACATTTCAGTGATGACTGCCGAAAGTCCCACGGAAGGATAGAAGAAAGAAGCCTGCGGAGAATGTGTCAACTGGGAAGCCCAGTCGTTACGCCCTGTCACGGTGAGGTAGAGCATACTTTTCCACCCTACTTCGGCACTGGCAAAAACAGACTCGGTCGCTTCACGCCAACCCACCTGCGTAGCACGTTTCTTCGCATTGTCAAGGTCGTAGACATTGAACAGATTAGGAATACCCGTCTCGCGTATCGGGCCGGCGTAACCCAATTCCTTACTGGTCACTCCACTATAACTGGCACCAATATTGGCAACAATTGTAAAATCCTGAATACGTTTGTTTATATTCACCAATACATCGGCATAAGTCTGTGAATATTGTCCGTTGTTTACTGTATAATGCCCTTGTGAACTACCGTCAGTCAGCGTGTTGCTACTGCTTGCATAAAGCTTGCCTTCATATTCACTATGAGTATTGTCGATGCGGACACGCCCTGCCACATTCAGCCAGTCAAGAATCTGGTAACTCAAACCTGCCGAAGCCATATAACGTTTCTTATTGTTGAGACGGAGATTACGGTAAGCAATCCAATAAGGATTCTGCATACGAAGGTCACCTTCGCCCTGCGGCCAGAACTGTACACTGATTTTCCGAGCTTCATCCCAACGCTCAAAATTCTTCACGATCGAGAAATCATCCCCGCGAGGGAAAAGATAAGCAGAAACCAACGGATTGGAGTACTGCCCCTGATTGGTCATGTTGCGGTCGTTCTGAAGAATATAGCTTGCGCTTACATCCAGTTTCATCTTGTCATTCAAGAAACTGGTCGTATTGCGGAAAGTAAAATTATATCTGTTATACCTATTGTTCGGGACCATCCCTGCCGAATTGACGGCAGCCGCAGAAAAGAATGTCTGATTTTTATCCGTTCCGGTAGACAGCGTAACGGAATTTGTATATACCGCACCCGTATCAAAGAAATCATCGGGTTCATATCCTGTCTGAGCAGCCGAGTTTAACTTCGGTCCCCAGCTATAAATATTGGAATTTCCCGTTTTACCATTACTCCCCGTGCCATAACGTCCCTGGAATTCGGGCATCTTAAAAGCATTCAACCATTCGATGCCACTGGATACACCTACTTGCAGTTTACCTACCTGTCCTTTTTTTGTAGTAATCACAATCGCACCGTTTGCCGCATTACTACCGTAAAGGGCGGCTGCCGCCGCTCCGGTCAGTACGGAAATGCTTTCTATGTCTTCCGGATTAATATCAGCAATGGCTTCGGTAGCTCCCTTCGAGCCAAATTCCGTATCACCTCCACCACCGAAATTATACATCGGAATACCGTCAATCACGTACAAGGCATTACTGCTCTGTTCAATGGACTTCGTACCACGCATCACCACTCTACTTGCCCCGCCGACACCGGAAGAACTTGTATTAATAGTAACGCCTGCCACTTTACCATTCAGGCTGTTCACAAAATTAGCATCCTTAATCTGGGTCAGTTCGTCGGACTTGACTTGTTGCACGTTGTAGCTCAATGCTTTCTGCTCACGTTTGATGCCAAGTGCAGTTACAACGACTTCACTCAACAGTTTCGTATCCGAAGCCAGCTGCACGCTATATGTATTCTGCCCAGTCACTTTTACCGTCTGTGGAGTATAACCTACGTAACTGATACTCAACACGCTTCCTACCGGAGCTTCGAGTGTGAAACGACCGTCCATGTCTGTGATAGATCCGGCACTCGTTCCTTCTACATGTACATTGACACCGATTAGCGGCTCTCCGTTATCATCCAGCACACGTCCGGTGATACGTTTGGCAGAAGCTGCTTCCACTTCCTGTTTTTCCTGTGGAACAATGATTACGTATTTCCCTTTCAACTGATAGGTATATCCCGTATTTCTAAGGATTTCTTTGAGAGAACTCTCCAACGTGGCTTTTTCCAACGCCAAATTGATGGAGGGTTTGTTTTTCAACTGCGACTCGTTGTAGCCAACGGACAGTTTCGTTTGTTTTTCCACTTCTTTCAATGCCTCGATGACCGATATGTTTTTCTTATGGATCGTAATCCGGGCATTGCTACTTTGAGCAAAAGTAGGGGTAGAAAGGAGCAGACAGCACAAAAAAAGCATAAATACTCGACTGATTGCCTGCTTATTGGCTATTAATTCATAAATTTGCTGCATCTTCTTAGTATTAGTTTATACAGATAAAGTTAGATTCTCGAATTTAGTAGCGTCTGATTAACGCTAATAGTAAGAATTTCGATTTCACATCCGGGGGAAGGTTGCAGCTTCTCCCGGATATTTTTTCCGCATAGGCTCAATGTATTTTTAAGGTTAATATTAGTATGATATACAGGTTCTATTTCGTCCCCTGATGTCGGAGCCTGCTTTTTCCGGCACTGGAAATATAGCACTTGTCTCCCACAATCTGATAGTCCAGATTCCCTGCTACACGAACAACAATATCCATTATTTCTTCTATGGAAGCATTTTGCCCGAAAGTAAGATTGAAACGGTCTTCTTTCATACTACGGAAACTATACACAAATGTGTAGGGGTATTTACGTTCAAGGCGGGTGAATATTTCCTCCAGCGTCATACTGCGAAGAACGAGTTCACCATGCTGCCAGGCTGTGACATCCTGCATATCAGGACAAAGTACATTTCCGGAACGGGTGCGCTTATTGTAAGCCAACTGCTCGTTCGGCCTCAATATTTCCTGATTTTTCTGTCCGTTATACTCTACCAGCACCTTCCCGGAAATCAATGTTGCTGTCACTACTTCTTCGTCCGGATAAGCTGTCACGTTAAACTCTGTCCCTAATGCGGTCACCTGAAAATCAGAAGACTTTACTATAAAAGGATGTTCTTCATCACGCTTCACTTTGAAAGCGGCTTCTCCCACTAAATAAACGGAACGTGTATCACCCGTAAATTCTTTGGGATAAAGTAAAGTGCTTTGAGAATTTATTAATACCTGTGTACCGTCCGGCAAAGTGAGATTACGCATTTCAGCAGTAGGAATATATGCTTGCAACAGATCCGGTGCCTGACGGTTCTGCAATGCCAAATAAATCGAAACGGAAGATACGGCTATCAATAAAGCCGCTGCTATCTGCCAGACTGCCAGACGAACATGTAGATAATGAATCCGCCGTCTTACTCCGATCCCAGTTAGCTCGTACATCCGTTCCAAAGAGCCACGATAACCGGGAGTTGTGGCAGCTTCGGTTGCCTCCCAAAGTTTATTGAGTTCGCAGTCTTTTTCGTCGGCACGCTCCTCATCAGTCAACCATGTGCGAAAATCCTGATTGACTTCTTCCGGATAGTCATGCTTAATATAACGGTCGATTACGTCGCGAATATAATTCTTCATAAAGTGATATTTATTATTGTATTTAGAAACACTTACATAGATATCACTATTCAGAAAAAGAAACTACGGGAAGAAGCGGAACAAAATAACAAACATTAACACTTTACGGAGCTCAGTCAATGTTTTATAAATATGATCTTCTACCGTGCGTAAGGGGATTTGCAATTTATCTGCTATTTCTTTATGAGAAAGTCCTTCAAAACGACTCATTTCAAAAACCTGTCTACGACGATCAGGCAGCTGGCTGAGTGTCATCTTGATAAGCATTAATACTTCTTTATAGTACAGATTCTCTAACAGGGAAGAATCTTCGTCACAAAGCTCACCCAGCAACTGTGCTTTCAAAACTTTATCTTCATATTCCTGCTCTACCTTCTGATGCTTGAAAAGATTGAATATTTCATTCCGGGTCACGGTATAGAGATAACCGGTCATGGTTTCCTGTTCTCGCCAAAGTTCAGGGCGTGTCCATAACTTAAGAAATATATTCTGGGCAATGTCTTCCGCATCTTCCTCCGATTTGGTCAATAACCTTGCAAAGTTCTTGACTCTTGGGAAGTTGGCGGCATAAAACTGCTCAAAACAGACATCTATATTGTCATTCTTTCCGTTCATTTGTTAAACCTTTCCCAATGAAAGTTGGGCAAATATAGGCAAAATAAAAAGATAGCAAAGAATATAAACAAAAAAACATCCCGCCTTTTAAACTAAAACAAGTCTAAAAAGCGGGAATATATTATTGTTTAGAAGAATTCCAGCTGTTATTCTTCATCCATCAAAATCTCCAGAATCTGACAAGCAGCCTTCGCCACCGGAGTACCCGGACCAAAAATAGCAGCTACACCTGCCTTATACAGGAAGTCATAATCCTGTGCAGGAATAACACCACCGGCAATCACTACAATGTCTTCACGTCCCAGTTTCTTCAGTTCTTCAATAATCTGCGGAACCAATGTCTTATGTCCGGCAGCCAGTGAAGAAACACCTACTACATGAACGTCGTTTTCCACCGCTTCACGGGCAGCTTCTGCCGGAGTCTGGAACAATGGTCCCATATCCACGTCGAAACCGCAGTCTGCATAACCTGTTGCTACCACCTTGGCACCACGGTCGTGACCGTCTTGTCCCATCTTTGCAACCATGATACGAGGTTGACGTCCCTCTTTTTTCGCAAACTTCTCTGCCAGTTCACAAGCACGCTTGAAGTCGCTATCGTTTTTACTTTCTGATGAATACACGCCTGATATCGTTCTAATTATTGCTTTATAACGTCCTACAATCTGTTCGCACGCATAAGAAATCTCGCCCAAAGTAGCACGAACACGAGCTGCTTCAACTGCCAGTTCAAGCAAGTTACCCTTGCCAGTCTTCACACATTCAGTGATAGCCGCCAATGCTTTGTCCACTTCTGCCTGATTACGTCCTTCTTTCAAACGTTTCAGGTTTTCAATCTGTTCAAGACGAACTGCCGTATTATCAATTTCAAGGATATCAATCGGAGCTTCTTTTTCCAAACGATACTTGTTCACACCCACAATGGTCTGCTGACCGCTGTCGATACGAGCCTGTGTACGTGCAGCCGCTTCTTCGATACGCATTTTAGGAATACCTGTTTCGATAGCTTTCGCCATACCACCCAGTTTTTCAACTTCCTGGATCAAATCCCATGCCTTGTGAATCAATTCATTAGTCAGAGATTCTACATAATAAGAACCACCCCATGGGTCAACGTTCTTACAGATGTAAGTTTCTTCCTGAATATAAATCTGCGTGTTACGTGCGATACGTGCAGAGAAATCCGTCGGAAGAGCGATAGCCTCATCCAATGCATTAGTATGCAAAGATTGGGTATGCCCCAAAGCTGCAGCCATAGCCTCAATACAGGTACGTCCTACGTTGTTGAACGGATCTTGCTCCGTCAATGACCATCCGGAAGTCTGTGAGTGAGTACGCAATGCCAGTGATTTCGGGTTCTTCGGATTAAATTGTTTCACAATCTTTGCCCACAACATACGTGCGGCACGCATCTTGGCAATTTCCATAAAGTGATTGGTTCCGATTGCCCAGAAGAAAGAAAGACGCGGAGCAAATGCATCAATATCGATGCCTGCCGCTGTTCCGGCACGGAGATATTCCAAACCGTCAGCCAATGTATAAGCCAACTCGATATCTGCGGTAGCACCTGCTTCCTGCATGTGATAACCGGAGATAGAGATAGAGTTAAACTTAGGCATCTTCTGTGAAGTGTATTCGAAGATATCAGAGATAATCTTCATAGAGAACGCAGGTGGATAAATATAGGTGTTACGCACCATGAATTCTTTTAAAATGTCGTTCTGGATAGTACCTGCCATTTCTTCGAGTTTAGCGCCCTGTTCCAAACCGGCATTGATATAGAATGCCATAATCGGAAGTACAGCACCATTCATCGTCATGGATACAGACATCTTATTCAAAGGAATACCATCGAACAAAACTTTCATGTTTTCCAATGAACAGATAGACACACCTGCTTTACCTACGTCCCCCACTACACGTTCGTGGTCGGGGTCATAACCGCGGTGAGTAGCCAAGTCAAACGCTACTGACAAACCTTTCTGACCGGAAGCCAAATTACGGCGATAGAAAGCATTGGATTCTTCGGCAGTAGAAAATCCGGCATACTGACGGATGGTCCAGGGGCGAAGAGTGTACATTACTGAATACGGACCACGCAGATAAGGAGGAAGTCCGGCAGCATAGCCGAGGTGTTCCATTCCTTCGAGGTCTTCTTTTGTATAAACAGGCTTCACTTCAATGTGTTCCGGTGTTTTCCAATCGGCGGAGATACCGTTAGCCTTTTGCCATTCAGCACCGTTAACCGGCTGAAATGCGGCATATATATCGATGTTTTTAAAATCTTTTCTCATCTTACTTCAATAGTTTAGCGTTAAACTCTTTCAAGGTATCCAATACGTTGACACGAACATGGATGAAGTTTTCGATACCTGCGGCTTTCAAGTCATCCATACAAGCCGGAGCACCGGCAACGATAAACATAGCGCGACCATTCAAGGCTTTGAAAGCAGGAACTGCATATTCAGCATATTCATCATCGCTGGAACAGATTACAACAATATCAGCTTTCGCAGCCATAGCTGCCTCTACTCCTGCCTCTACTGTTTCAAATCCAAGATTATCGACAACTTCATAACCGGCACAAGCCAGGAAGTTGCAGGAATATTGTGCACGTGCCTGACGCATCGCCAAATTACCGATTGTCAGCATGAACGCCTTCGGACGTTTACCTGATGCTTCCGTTTCAAGACGTAACGCTTCAAACTCACTGGCTGCACGATCGAATACCAATGTATCCACATCTTTCTCACAAGTATGAGAGTCACCACCACAGCAGCATTTTCCTTCCACTGGTTTCTTGTCACCGGCTTTTTCGTTGAAGTTCGGGAATTGGTTAGTACCCAACAGAATTTCACGACGCTGCGCCACTGCTTTATGACGGGCTTTATTGCTTTCGTTTACTGCAGCCTGAACTGTACCAGCTTTTAATGCGGTATAGAAACCGCCTGCTTCTTCTGTAGCAAGGAAGATTTCCCACGCTTGTTTAGCAATAGATACAGTCAGATTCTCAATATAATAAGAACCGGCAGACGGGTCAATTACTTTATCGAAATGAGATTCTTCTTTCAGCAATAGTTGTTGATTGCGAGCCAGACGTTCTGATAATTCATCCGGAGTCCCATAAGCCTTATCAAACGGAACGACTGTCATTGAATCTACCCCACCCAAAGCAGCGCTCATTGCTTCAGTCTGTGTACGAAGCAAATTCACGTGTGCGTCAAACAAAGTAAGATTAAAAGTAGAAGTTTCGGCATGAACCGCCATTTTTGCTGCACAACGACATTCGCCGTTAGCTCCCTTATTGCTGCAATCACGCAGACATTCAGGTTTATAAGAAGCTACGATATTTGCCCACAACAGACGTGCGGCGCGGAACTTAGCAATTTCAAGGAAGTAATTGGAGCTGATACCGAAGTTGAATTTTATCTTTTTAGCTACTACGGCAGCGGGAATACCGGCATCAGTCAACTGATTCATGTATTCATTACCCCAAGCCAATGCATAACCCAACTCTTGAGAGATATAAGCTCCGGCATTGTTTAATGAGATTGCATTTACATTCAATACACGATAAAAAGGAAGTGGCTGGATAGCTTCGATCAATGCTTTCGCTGTCTGCACCATATCCCCTTTTTCCTTACCGCGAGTCAGCATCTTATTGAAGAAATCATAATTGATAGAGCCTTTCAGCTTCTTTACATCATAGTCTTTCTTCTGGAAATAAGCCACCAGTAAGTTAGCCAACTCCACAACATGCCCCTGGCAAGTTGAGAAATTTAATTCAACGCACTCTGCCTGAATATCATTCAACAGCGTTTCAATATATTCCGCATTGAGCTCTTTTGCTTTTACATGGAAAGATAGTGAATCAACACCCTTATTTAAGATGTCCAATGCTTTTGCATTAGCCTCTTTGGGGCATTCTACCCTGATTTCCTGGCGAACCAACCACTCATTGTTGTCTTTTTTAGTACCTCTCAGATAAGGGAACTCTCCGGGAAGCGCATCAGTAGTTTTTAAACCCTCCAGATCTTCCATCCGGTAGAAAGGTTTCACTTTAAACCCTTCGTTTGTTTTCCAAACGAGCTTCTTCTCAAAATCAGCACCTTTCAAGTCGGCTGTAACCTTCTCCATCCATTGTTCGGTGGAGACAGGAGAAAAGTCTGAGAAGAGTTTTTCTTTTTTGTCTGCCATAGTTTATCTAAAATTAAAACAAGATTAATATTGTCTTTATTTTTATCTATCTCTTTCTGAATGTCTGTTGTTCGACATGCAAATATAACCAATAAGTTAAAACAAAACTTCTTTTTATAGAAAATTCGCACACCTCTCACTCTCGCATAGAATCTGTATAGAAATTCTTC
This sequence comes from Bacteroides luhongzhouii, assembly GCF_009193295.2. Lineage (NCBI taxonomy): Bacteria > Pseudomonadati > Bacteroidota > Bacteroidia > Bacteroidales > Bacteroidaceae > Bacteroides > Bacteroides luhongzhouii. The sequence goes on from NZ_CP059973.1 coordinate 5,647,102, forward strand.
ATTCTTTATTTTTTTTAGTTCTTCATTTATTTGATTTGCTCCAATGTTATGAGTAATTTTGCACCCGTTTTTAGAAAAACATTATAAAAACTGCTATATTATGGATTGGTTACAAAGTTTATTGTGGGACCCCAGTTCCGTAGCTCACATCGTGCTCCTCTACGCATTTGTAGTGGCAGCCGGAGTGTATCTGGGTAAGATAAAGATATTCGGAGTATCTTTGGGCGTCACATTTGTTTTGTTTGCCGGCATCCTAATGGGACATTTCGGCTTCACAGCCGATACACACATCCTACATTTCATCCGTGAATTCGGATTGATCTTGTTCGTATTCTGTATCGGTCTTCAGGTGGGGCCATCTTTCTTCTCTTCTTTCAAAAAAGGAGGAATGACATTGAACCTGTTGGCTGTAGGCATCGTAGTGTTAAATATTGCTGTTGCGCTGGGGCTTTACTACCTCTGGAACGGCCGGGTAGAACTGCCGATGATGGTAGGTATCCTCTATGGAGCTGTCACAAACACTCCGGGACTTGGTGCCGCCAATGAAGCATTGAACCAGCTTAATTACACTGGTCCACAAATCGCACTGGGATATGCGTGCGCTTATCCGCTTGGCGTGGTAGGTATTATCGGTTCAATCATCGCTATTCGTTACATCTTCCGTGTCAATATGACTAAAGAAGAAGAAAGTCTGAAAGCCCAAAATGGAGATGCACATCACAAACCTCACATGATGAGTCTGGAAGTGCGTAATGAATCAATCAGTGGGAAAACTTTGATTGAAATCAAAGAGTTTTTAGGCCGTCAGTTCGTTTGTTCACGCATTCGTCATGAAGGCCATGTAAGCGTTCCCAACCATGAAACCATATTCAATATGGGGGATCAATTGTTCATTGTATGCTCGGAAGAAGACGCCCCTGCAATTACCGTATTTATCGGTAAAGAAGTGGAACTCGACTGGGAGAAACAAGACCTTCCCATGGTTTCCCGCCGTATTCTGGTGACTAAACCGGAAATCAACGGAAAGACTTTAGGATCTATGCATTTTCGCAGTATGTATGGAGTGAACGTTACCCGCATCAACCGTTCCGGTATGGACTTGTTTGCCGATCCAAATCTGGTACTTCAGGTAGGTGACCGTGTGATGGTGGTAGGTCAGCAAGATGCAGTTGAACGTGTGGCAGGTGTGTTGGGTAATCAGTTAAAACGTCTGGACACACCGAACATTGTGACTATTTTTGTTGGTATCTTCTTAGGAATTCTTCTGGGCAGCCTTCCTATAGCATTCCCCGGTATGCCGACTCCTTTGAAATTAGGTTTGGCAGGCGGACCGCTGGTAGTAGCTATCCTTATCGGACGTTTCGGTCATAAGCTCCATTTAGTGACTTATACAACCATGAGCGCCAACCTGATGCTTCGAGAAATCGGTATCGTACTCTTCCTTGCCAGTGTCGGTATAGATGCCGGAGCCAATTTTGTGCAAACGGTAGTCGAAGGTGACGGATTATTATACGTAGGTTGTGGTTTCCTTATCACCGTTATCCCGTTGCTTATAATCGGTGCTATCGCAAGATTATATTATAAGGTAAACTACTTCACCCTGATGGGATTGATAGCCGGTAGTAATACCGACCCGCCCGCATTGGCTTATTCCAATCAAACAACATCCGGAGATGCTCCGGCAGTAGGGTATTCTACAGTTTACCCATTATCCATGTTCCTCCGTATTCTGACGGGACAGATGATATTATTAACGATGATGTAAATCATGTTTAACTTATAAATAATAAAGCCGGTATATTCCATTGAAGGATATAACCGGCTTCATTTATTTTTCTTATAAACTTCTTCTACACCTATTATATAAGTTGCAGCTTCTTCACCACAAATTCTTCTATAAACCGTACAGTCTCTTCAACTCCCAAAGAAGAAGAATCAACACATAAGTGATAAGTAGCAGCTGCTCCCCACGTTTTATAACTATAATAATTATAATACTCCGAACGTCTCTTATCCGCTTTCTCTATCATTTCTTCTGCAGCTTCCGCATCAATATGATGCATGGCACATAATCGAGCAATACGATCTTCCATAGAGGCCGAAATAAAAATATTCGCACAACGGGGATGTTCACGCAGGATATAGTCCGCACAGCGTCCGACAAAGACACAAGACTTTTCTGCCGCCAGATGACGAATCACATCACTTTGCACCTTAAACAAGGCATCATTGCTCAAACAGTTATTACACGGCATAGCCCCCTCACTGATAAAAGGAAAACGCATACCGAACAATCCGCCAATAATACCTTGCGAAGCTTTCTCATCCGCTTTCTCAAAAAACTCTTTGCACAATCCGCTTTCTTCAGAAGCCAGATTAATCAATTCTTTATCGTAGAAGTCAATCCCCAAACGGGCTGCCAACTTCTCTCCTATTTCTTTTCCGCCGCTACCTAGTTGCCGACCGATGTTGATAACATAATTACCGCTCATAGTACATTTTGTTTTATGGTTCTGTAGCAAACATACGACTTTTTTCTAAAAATCACATCATCAAACGAAAGTTATATTTGAAAGTAACGATGAAATACCCTTTTATTTCCTGCGTACGATACTCATAAAAGCCATCGGAAGTTGCCATGCGGTTATAACTTTTCCTCTTTCCTAAAATGTCTACCCAATGAGCAGACAGCTCTGCTTCTTTCTTTTTCAAGAATCTCCAGGTAGCACTTGCATTCCATAACATCTCATCATCTTCTCCTTTGCGGATATTCGTACCATTACGGAATGTATAAGCCCCATCCGTCCGTAACTGTATGCCCAAAGGAAGATCAACATATCCTTCCAGACGAAAATTATAATAACGTGTATACGTATTGTTGTCATTTACAGAGTTGAGCGAATACTGATAATTCCAGGAAGTAGAGAAGTCAAGACCTCCCCACATAGGCTGATAAGAAACATTCGCCTCACAATTCAATCCAGTGTCACGCGTTGTACTTTTCACCGGCTCAAGACTTCTATCTTCGTTAATCATGCTGACACGATTACTATGATTACCGTTCATATCCAACCGTAAAGAGAAGTGTCCTAAACGTTTCCACCAGTTAGCACTTCCATACACATTCCAGTTACCGTTTATATTAATAGGATATGTCTCACGTCCGCCAGTCTGTGCATCATATATCATTACCTGTGTAACGCTATTCTGTTCCAACTGTCCTCCAAGATTCGCAGATATGCCTTTTTTAGAATGTTGAAAGCTTATACGCATACTATGAGCAAACATTTGCTTCAAATCCGGATTCCCTCGAGTAATATATAATGGATTACTATTATCTGTAAGTGGCATTAAGTCCGATAAAGAAGGTTGCCGGGTTCTACCGTCATAATTAAAAGTAATTCGTGCCTCTTTCTTTTTCCAGGCCAACCATATCATAGGCTGAAAGTCGATAGTATGCACAGTGGTATCCGCATACAGTTTCCCCATTTTCCGTTCAATGGTTCGCCTTTGCGGAGTAATCCCTAATGATGCATTCACCATCCATGTATCATCAGAGTAATTGAAGCCTACATTCAGATCATGTCCATTAGTACGACTATGACTTCGATTACTCAAACTATCTACATAACCCGTTTCATAATCAGGAGGCAACTCACCAAAGACATCCGACTTCGCCAAAGAAGACAATTCATAAGTGTCGCGGTTATCGCGTTCATAATGAGTGTTCCAGTTATACGCTGCACGAATATGCATTTTCTTACCGATAGGTTGGGTGAAGTTAATCCCTACCCGCCACGAATTATTTTTCTGGGGTGACTTCAAATACTGGTTACGATAAAGCAATGAATCGTTGCCTTGCTTATCTTTAAGACGGAAATAAGTAGTTTTTGAAAGCGAAAAACTTTCATTATCCCCCCAAGAATCCGAACTTTGAATGTTCAATCCTAAAGTTGTACCTTTTTCATTCAGCCGCCTCATAATCCCCATCATCCAATTATAACGGTTCGATTGCCCTTCCGAACGCGACCGGTTTTCACTACGATTTACTTTGATATCTTGGGAAATCGATTCAAAATCATCGAACAAACTTTCATGATTGACGTTAGGAGGAGCGTCAAAAGAAGCATTCTGGCTATTGCTTTCATTCCGGTTAGGAGAAAAACTGAAACCACCGTTAAAATGTATGCGTGTACGTTTATCCACTTCCCAACTACCCATGATATTAGAATTGAACGACCTGCTTTTAGAGTTACCTTCATTAGTAGATGCAGAATATTGGTTACCAGCAGTTAAATATTGCTCCTGATACATGGAAGAAATATTTCCGTTCCGATTGAGATTATAGTTCATGCTTCCGGTCAAAGAAAACTTCTTTCCGAATTTATGAGTTATATTCACTCCCACCGAATTATTAATATTATCCTTATAAGTGCTATTCTGATATCTGTTGGTGGAACGTCCAATGAAAGAAAGATTTTCTCCGTCTTTATTAAAATAATTCACCTGCCCTTCCAAATCCTTCTTCTGGTTATTTCCATACCCCACAGTGGCATTCGTCAACCAGGTTTTATTCAATTCATCCTTGGTCTGCAAGTCAAGTACATATTTCTTTTCTCCTGAACTAATTCCGGTAAATTCTTCTTCTTTTGATTTTTTATCGTACACTTTCAACTTACTAATCAAATCTGCCGGCAGATTTTCAAGTGCAGTCTTTTTATCTCCGGAGAAAAAGGCTTCGCCATTTACATTGATTTCACTGATAGGTTGACCATTATATGTCAGCGATTGATCTTTCTTATTATACACCAATCCAGGAACACGCTTCACCAAATCCTCCAAATAAGCTCCATCGGGAGTTTTATAAGCAGCAGCATTAATAACGGTAGTATCCCCCTCCATCATTACTTCTTGCAACTTCCCGGTCACTACCACTTCACCAATCTGAATATCATCATCCTTCAATGTAACCGTACCGACATTCACTGATGCCGAATCCCCCAATACACGATATACGGATTGCATTCCCATAAAAGAAACTTTCAACAAATATTGTTTTTTCTTCTGTGACTGGTAATCAAGAGTAAAACGACCATTTTTATCACTTGTTATTCCTTTTATGAAAGTAGAGTCATTCTTTTGCAAAACAACAATACTAGCCGAAGGTAAAGGCTGTCGTTTATTACTCTCAGGCTCCAACGTCTGCACTCTGCCTTTGACAGTTCTTGTTTGTTGAGCATATAATACAGTATGTATGCAAAGTAACAGCAAAAGTAGTCCACATAGTCTACAAGTTTTCATGTCAATAGCAGTATAAGTCTGTTTTTTAATTGAGTCAGAATTGTGGAGGTAAATTTAAGGAGTTTTCCTGAAAGTATATCACTTTATTCATTTTATTAAAACTTATTACATTCCAATCACACAAGGTCACAGTATAATCTAAAAAAAGACTTTCCCATCAATCAAAAAACATACTCTTTTTAAAAGGACATTTTTTGATTGAATGAGAAAGTCCTCATCAATAAAAATGATAGATTATAGAGTTAAATCTATCACTTAAAATTCTCCGTAAAGAAAACTCCTGCCGGAAAACTATTCTTATTTTTAATATCAGCCTGTAAAGCTGGTGTTTTAGTAAAATCAAATATGGCAATATCATTTATTTTGTACTCTGAAAATCCCTTTAAAGTCGCAAAATAAACCTCTCCACTTACCGGATCAACACCTAAGCTATTGTAATATGTTCCGGCATCTTCTACATAATCTTTGATATTAGCAACTTTTTCCGTCTTATTTTGAGAGAAAATATGTCGATATAGATTAAAGCCTGCATTACTGAAATAAACAATATCATCTTTCGCAGAAAAAGCAGGAGCAACACCCCAACCGGCGCCAATACTAACATCTAAAGCATGAGACTCAACCGTATAATCAAGAGGATTAACTTTATTAATACTTGCCGGATTTGTACATGATACCCATAAGTTTTCATCATATGCCTTCGCGATACCAGACAAGGCACTTTCAAAAGGAATAGTATGTATAACTGTTCCATTCTGAATAACAAAAAGCTTCTTACTACCCATCACAAAAACTTTTTCTCCAACCACAGCCATACGATTTTTCAAGGCTCCGCCAGTACCCTCGACAAAAGTCAAAGCATCTGTAGAAGTATTTAGCATATAGACACCTTTATTATCACGAATATAAAGAGTCTCTTTTATTACCGCTAAATTAGTAGGCCAAGACAAAGTAGCATTATCATAAATTCTTTCTTTCTCTAAATTATCCGCATTAGCAATAGTCAGTAATCCCTCACCACCATTCTTTGCTCCATTTTGAGAAAGTACATAAATTTTATTATCACTAATGAACAAATCCTGGCAGACATTACCGAGTAAAGTTTGATTTACCCGATAGTATGCACTATCCATCGCTGTTCCTTTTGAATCTACAAAGGTCAAAGTTCCGGTTTCATTACTCATACTTCCTTCATTCAAAATAAAAGTTCCTTTTCCAAACCGACCTTCTACCTTGGCAGTTATATTCGTTTGAAGAGTTTCTCCATTGCCATCCGACACAGTCAACCCTATAACATACTCTCCAGTCTTAGGTTGTGAAAACTTATATGTTGAAGCGGTTGAGACTTCTTTTCCATCTACTGTCCATAAATACTCCATCGTTCCGGACAGATTTTCAGCCCGGGCATCCAGATACAATGTATCTAATTGCGCTATCACATTATTTCCCGACTTATTTCCGATTAACACAGACGAGTTCAAATTTTCTTCATCATCACACGCCGTAAAAACAAATCCCAAAGCAACAGTTGCCAATACTAAAAACTTTCTCATTCTTACTTTTATTTTCAATTATTTCTTAGCTTATTTGCGAGTATCAATATCAACTCCTAAAACATGTAAATCCTCAACCCCTGATATTTCAGTGGAACATTCACCCAGCCAACCGTTTTCCTGATTGACACCAGTATATATCTTTATGAAATCGACTCCTGGCAGGTGTACTTTTTGACCTTTCGAATTTACTGCCCAATCTATATCAATAGCAGATTCATCCTTACTATTCAATTCATTATCAGCATAACCATATCGGAATTTATACAAAACAAAATAACTTCCTTGTCCACTCTCATCAACAGCATTTTGAGGCAAACAAGTTCCCTTAAATGTTACTTTATCTTCCTTTATCCATTCCGGGTAATAGCATTGATTATGAAATGTATTCTTCACTTTATATCCGGATTTTCCCTGGTTATCTTCCCAGCGAATATACATTTCTCTTTCTTCCGCAGTTGTCGGTTCTTTTTCCGGCCGATAGTAAGTAATTTCATAATTTCGATAAGTCTTCACATCATTCCCGGCAGCGACAGCCTTATCATACCATAATTCTAATGTAGCGTCTTCATGAGCACTACCAGCAATTTCATACCATTCATCATCATCCGGTCTCCCATTCTGATTTTTATCATAAGCCACCATGATAACTCCCGGTTCACAACTTCCTCCTTCTGGCGCGCCAGAGTCTGGATTAGCCGCAGAATAAAAAGCATTGCCAAGTACCCGGAAATCACGTTTCCCGGTAACATTGGTTATCGTATGGTCAAAACCGACTACAACATATCCTCCGAATCCCCCTAACGAAATCATCCCTTTTTTATTATTGCCAATGGCTGCCAATACTTTTTCATTCATAGCCTCCTGTGTATCACCTTCTTTATATACTGGCAATGTATTAGTAAATTGTCCGACAGCCGGAACAAAATCAAAAACTTTAGTAACATAAGCTGTCGCTCCTTCAGGAGCTGGTTCTATGTTTTCAAAAGTTACTGTAACCGTAAAGGGATAATCAAAACGACTCTCTCCCTGTGACACACGTAATGTCAATTCGTATTCTCCCACCTCTTCAAACATATACTCCAAGCCTTTCGTCTGAGCAATTTCAGTACCATCCAACAACCACACATAAGAGATTCCTTCGTCTGATTCACTTTCAACCTGCACTTTTAGTAGTTGATCTATCACAACCGCAAAACCACCCTCCGGTTGTGATACACGAATATCCTCCTTCTTTAGTTGATAAGCCGCCGGAGTATTTTCTTCATCACTACACCCTGTAAATGCAGTTCCCCAAAATAAAGAAACTGCAATGACTAATGTTAGTCTTAAAATCTTTTTGTCCATTTTTATTAAATATCAGTTAGTTATTGAAATGTTTTCGTTGTAAAAGCAAAATGAGCCGGTATATCGCCTGCCCTGACTTTCCATCTTTTCTTTCCTTCAGGACTAAAACAATAGAGATAACCAGGCACGACATAACTTTTTGCATCTGTTACAAATATTTCTTTCGTCTCCGGGTTCACAGTCACCCCATACGGAATTGCTATTTCCGCCTCTGTTCCATCGGTTATAAAATTGCGAGAGACCATTTTATTTTGTTTCACGTCATAGAGAGCATAAGTAATTGTATTACTTTCTGTAACGTAACTCCATTCTACACTAGTCATATAAATAGAGTCCCCACTCAAACACATTTCACTCGCGGCAATACCCAAGCTTCCCGTCACACGATCCGTTTGAGTATCTATAACAAAGACATCTGATCCGGTTCCATAATAATCCCCTCGCGAGCTAACATATATACGTCCATAACGATCCAACTTCATATGGTGAAGATTAATAGCTACATCAATTGTTTTAATAACCTGAAAAGTCTTCAAATCAATAACCGATACAGTCCGGTCATAATCAGGGAAACGATATCCGCCAGAATTGGCAACATAAAGTTTTCCATCCTTTATCACCATCTCTTCCGGTTGATAACCGACTACCACTTCACGGGTGATAGCTAAATTTGTCGTATCCACTTCAACCACTTTTCCCGGACGTGCATTGGGATCTATCCCAACAGGTCCCGCATACGAACTGACATACGCCTTTCCATTACTAAAAGTGATATAACGGCAATTAACCACATCTATTTGCCCCAAATGTTGTGCAGTTTCCACATCCATCACCTCTATAAAATTGGAACAATTGATTACAGCATACAACTTGTCTCCATAAATCTGCAAGTCATTTCCAACATCTCCCAGTTCCTTCACTACAGATGGATTCCGTTCAGCATAAATATTACGATGATACTTACCGGTAGTACTGTCATAAAAATCAAGTGTACACTTATTACTACCCATATTTCCTTCATTGAGAAGATACATTCCTTTAATATGAACACCCCCTAAAGGATCCTTGCCGATTTCTATCTCATCAGAAGGTAAAACCGGAAGTTCCCCCCGACAAGCCAGCAAACAAGCACTTGCTAATATTCCAAACAAGACGCGTGAAAGAATATTATTCACAATCATATAGTTAAGTTTAAAATGAATTTAAAGTTAGTTCCTGGCATCGGATAAGACCTCACCACTTCATATTGTTGATTAAAAATATTATTGACTTCCAAAGTCAACTTAAAATCATTCTTTTTCCAATTGAATTTCTTCGCTATAGACAAGTCACTTGTATACCAAGGAAGACGATAATTATCCGGAGTATTAGCCGAAACATCATAACGCTCACCTGTATATATAAAACTATAGTTCAGTTCCCATGATTTGTATTCAGCATTTAGTATAGCCGAGCCACTATGCCAAGGTATATACGATATTTGTCCTCCATATGTATCCTCATCCAACTTATCAGTAAAATCCTGTGCTTTCTGATAAGTATATGATAAGCGGCTGTCAAAGGTCCAATTATCACCTAATTTCCAGGCTCCTTGTAAAACAACATCCACTCCTTTAATTTCAACAAGCCCCAAATTAATCATTGTCCAACGAAAGAAATTATTGGTAGGAGTAGCTATTATTTTATTTTCCACTTCATTATAATATGCATCCAACTGAACATTCAAGGCTTGCAACCATGTTTCAGTAAATAACTTCTGATAAGTGAATCCAATATTATACTGATTTGTATATTCTGGTTTTAATTTTATATTTCCTATGAATGTATAATACAAATCATTTAAAGTCGGCATACGAAATATCCGCTTATAAAAGGTACGCAAATTAAAATCAATATTCTTGAAAGGTTTATAGGAAGCGATGGCGGTAGGAGTAAATTCCATTTTATTCCCAGCTGAAGTAGTATCCGAAGCAACGTTCTCATGCACGAAAGTTCCCAAGACACTGGCCTGAAACTTAAAACGATCAAAATGTAAAGAGGTAGCCGCCGCCACCAACGTCGTATTTCGCCGTGGATAAGGGAAATCAGTCAGATTGGCATTCAACTTATTCCACTGGTAGTCCACTGAAAGATTTATATCCCAAAAAGGAAGAATAGTGACTCTATTAGCCATTGACAAGTAAACCTCCTGTTGACGATATGTATTATTTACATACATAGTAGCCTCCTCTTTTCTGGGATCTGCCAAATAGTGTAAATAATCATATGCATATTTGGTATTCAACAACAGACTATATGCTTCACCAAAATCTTTCTTGAAAGAAGACTGAAGAAAGAAATTGGTATCCCATTGGCGATCTTCATGTGAAAAACGATTCCGCACAACAGCACCAGGATACCCACGTTCTGAATTATAAAAATAAGCTTTTGTGCGCCAGTAACCGCCTTTTATTTTACCATATAAACCACCTTCCGTGCGTAAAGCATTCACATCGCCATTACGGCGGACTGCCGTAGTATCGTACCCCCCAGCTACCGCATAAGTAAATTTATACTTTCCGGTGGTATACATATATTCAGTACTAAGTGACGCACTTACATTCTCACTTAGTTTCTGTTCCCAAAGTAGAGATGGATTGACAACGCCAAAGGAGCCTGTTTTAAAAGCAGCTTTTACATGATAAGCCTTATTCGCCTGAAAAACAGGCGTTCTCGACTGAAGATAAATAGAACCGGCAGAACCGAAATCTTTCGCTGGCTGGAAAATAGCACTTTTCTGCCCATTATATAAAGTAACGGCCTCCATATTATCCAAAGAAAAGCGTCCCAAATCAATCACTCCATTCTGTGCATTCCCCAATTCAATGCCATCATAGAACACTCCGACATGATTCGTCCCCATACTTCGGATATTTACGGTCTTCAATCCTCCTATTCCACCGTAATCTTTTACTTGTACTCCCGAAAAATAGCGTATGGCATCTGCAACCGAATGTACGGCTAATTTTTCTAACTTATCACCAGATAAAGACTGCACCGGAATCACTTCCTTATTAATTTTAGCAGTAATTACTACTTCATGAAGATGGTGTAAGCTATCCAGTTTACTTTGTGCTGATAGTAATAAAAACATGCTCAAAAAGCATCCTATCCAAAATACTCTAAAATGAATCTGCCTGAACATAATCCTCCTGTTTATTAATTTAAATAATAAACTTTCATAGAGTTACAGCAAGGATGCAATTTTCTACATACTCAAACCAATATACGTACTTCTCCCCCGTATAATGGAACATTCAAAAAGGCATATTTCTCCTTTCTGAAACTTCACATCAGCAATTAAAGATGTATTTTGAATTAAAAACTGCACTCTTCAAACTCTAATCCCAGAAAGCTTCAAGAATTCAACTTTGGCAGGTCTTCTGACTTACTCCATTTTCCTAACGCCCTTCCCATCTCTCCAAAGTGAGACAGTGGATTTGAGTATTGTAGGAAAACTTTTGGCGGAGCTTACAGCAGCGGGTCTGTTCAGGATTTACACCTGATTCCCTTTTCACCATTCTTCCGTAGCATCGGACGAATGACACCAAAATTTCTGCGGCAAAGATACATCAAATAGAAACAAATCAGAAGAAAATTCTAATGAAAATAAAAACAAACTAATAATTAGTCCTATCTTTGCCACTCGAAAGCATCCACTAATCTTTTTTCTAATTAAAATCTGTATAAAAGTGAAATCTCCAATCTCAACTATCGCTTTACTATGCCTCTTCTTTTTGGCAAGCTGTATATCCCGTAATAAAACATCTCTGGAAGCATTCAGCCAGGATATATATACTCCCGAATATGCTTCCGGATTTAAAATACTGGGGGCAGATAATGCAGCCAGTACACTGATTCAAGTCTCCAATCCGTGGCAAGGAGCACAAGACGTGAAAATGTCCTATTTCATTTCGCGCAATGGAGAGCAAGCACCTGCAGGCTTTAATGGTCCCGTCATTCCTGCCGGAGCCAGAAATATCGTATGTATGTCTTCTTCCTATATCGCCATGCTTGATGCACTGGGAGAACTCAAACGTATTGTCGGAGTATCCGGCATCAATTACGTGTCTAATCCCTGCATTCTCGCCCACAAAGATTCAATCAAAGATATGGGAGCGGAAATGAATTACGAGTTGTTGCTGGGATTAAAACCGGACGTCGTACTATTATATGGTATTGGTGATGCTCAAACAGCTGTTACAGATAAACTGAAAGAATTAGCCATACCTTATATATATATGGGAGAATATCTGGAAGAATCTCCACTAGGAAAAGCCGAGTGGATGGTTGTTCTTTCCGAATTGATTGACAACCGGAAGAAAGGGATTGAAGTGTTCCGGGAAATTCCGAAACGCTACCATGCTTTAAAAGCTCTTACCGACTCCATCAGCCAACACCCTACCGTCATGTTCAACACTCCGTGGAACGACAGTTGGGTAATGCCTTCCACCCAAAGCTACATGGCACAGTTGGTTGCAGACGCTGGTGCAGATTATATCTATAAGGAAAATAATTCCAACAGTTCAACTCCTATCGGCTTGGAAACAGCCTACGGACTGATACAAAAGGCAGATTATTGGATCAATGTAGGTTCGGTCACCACATTAGACGAATTAAAAGCTGTGAATCCTAAATTTGCAGATGCTAAAGCCGTCCGGGAAAAGACAGTCTACAACAATAACTTGCGACTGACATCAACAGGAGGCAATGACTATTGGGAATCGGCAGTTGTTCGTCCTGATGTGGTGTTACGTGATCTGATTCATATTTTCCATCCGGAACTCGTTTACGATTCACCTTATTATTACAGACACCTGAAATGAAACCATTCTGCAGACGTACCGCTCTATTATTCACCGCATTAGGAATAGTTGCCATCCTGTTACTATTAATAGATATAGCAACAGGAGATACTTTCATCCCTATATCAAAGATAGGAGCCGTACTCACCGGCGGCGAATGTGATGAAACCACCCGCAATATCGTTCTCTCCATCCGCTTTATCCGCGTCATAGTAGCGGCATTAATAGGTATAGCTCTTTCGGTAAGCGGTCTGCAAATGCAGACGGTCTTCCAGAATCCTTTGGCAGATCCTTACTTGTTGGGAGTGAGTTCCGGGGCGGGTCTTGGAGTGGCATTGTTTATACTAGGCGCCCCGCTTCTCGGTTGGACAGATTTTCCCTTTCTGCAATCAGTCGGTATTGTAGGTTCGGGGTGGATAGGGACTTCCGTCATCCTGTTGGGAGTAGCCATCATCAGTCGAAAAGTAAAGAATATATTAGGTGTACTGATTATGGGAGTCATGATAGGTTACGTAGCGGGAGCTATCATCCAGATATTACAATACCTAAGTTCTGCAGAACAACTGAAAATGTTCACACTCTGGTCTTTGGGGTCACTTAGTCACATCACGACAGGGCAATTAACGATTATAACACCAGTAATATGCATAGGATTGCTGCTATCCATCGCCTGTATCAAATCACTGAATCTGTTGTTGCTTGGTGAAAATTATGCACGCACCATGGGAATGAATGTCAAGCGTTCAAGAACGCTTATTTTTATATCTACAGCGTTACTGACAGGAACGGTCACAGCCTTTTGCGGTCCGGTAGGATTCATCGGGCTGGCTATCCCACATATCACACGGATCCTGTTTGACAACGCCGATCACCGGATATTGATGCCGGGTACGATGCTGACAGGGTTGATCGGGATGCTGATTTGTGACATCATAGCCAAGAAATTTCTGTTGCCGGTGAATTGTATCACTGCGCTATTGGGTGTCCCGGTTATTTTATGGGTAATAGGTAAAAACTTGCGTATATTCAAATGATTCAACTAAAAGATCTGACATTAGGATACGAACAACGTATATTGCTGGAGAAAGTTTCCACCCATATCACGGGTGGACAGCTTGTCGCACTGCTCGGACGGAATGGTACAGGAAAAAGCACGCTTCTCCGTGCCATCATGGGGCTGGAAACACCTAAAGCCGGAGAAATCATCCTGCATGGGAAAAACATCGCTTCACTGAAACCGGAGAAATTAGCCCGAAAGATTAGTTTTGTAACAACTGACAAAGTACGAATCGCCAACCTGCGTTGCAAAGATGTAGTCGCATTGGGACGTGCTCCTTATACCAACTGGATCGGACAGTTACAAGCGGAAGATGAGAAAAAAGTGGTTACTGCCATGCATCTGGTAGGAATGTCCGGTTATGCAGAAAAGACAATGGATAAGATGTCCGACGGAGAATGCCAACGAATCATGATAGCACGCGCACTTGCACAAGACACACCTATCATTCTACTTGATGAGCCTACTGCTTTTCTGGATTTACCTAATCGCTACGAACTCTGCCTACTACTGAAAAAGCTCGCGCAAACGGAAGGAAAGTGTATCCTGTTCTCCACACACGACCTAGATATTGCCCTGTCTCTCTGCGACACGATCATGCTGATTGACAACCCACAATTGTATAGTCTCCCCACAAATGAGATGATAACGAGCGGACATATAGAAAGACTGTTCCGGAACGAATCTGTGACATTTGATGCACAAGCTATGAAGATAATCATCAAATAAAAACAAAAGTTTACTTCAGACGGAGAAGGCAACTTCTCCGCCTAAAAAAACTCCACGTCATTGAGCAGGATTCGGGCGTAGATAGCGTCCTCCTCTCAATAATATTATGCTTTGGCTGTTTTCACTCCAAAAGCACAATAAGTCAAATAAAACACACAAGCTAAAGTGACAAAAACACCTCCAATAACACCTACTGTTCCAATCGCAAACCCAATAACTGGAGTAACGACTCCACCACCAGCAACAGCAGTAATCATCAAACCGGAAATTTGGTTTGCTTTTTCCGGCCTTGCCTGTAAAGCCATCGAATAAATGATAGAAAATACAGATGACGCAAAGAAACCGACAGCACCAATACAAATCAAATTTACCATATCGTTTTTCACAAAGGCCAAAATAAGCAAAGAGAAAATACAGGCAACAATATTCACACGAAAATATTTTATTTCAGCGATACGAGCCAACAAGAAAGCACCCAATAAAGCACCTACCGTACGACTTAAAAAATAAACTTGCGGAGCAAATTTCACTTGTTCTGTCGTCCAGTCAAAACGTTCTGCCATCAGCTTAGAACTGATGAAATTGGTGGCAACATCCACCCCCACAATAAAGAAGATACCCAAAAACAACAACAGAATCGTTTTATCCTTCAACAAAGAAAAAGTATCACTGATAGAAAGTTGCCGGGTTGCAGCATTGGAATCTTCCCGCTTAACAGGAGTAGCCATCAGCCAAACAGCGGATAACAACGTGATAAAGCCTAATATCGGGAAGCAATAATACCATTTGTCATCTCCAAAGTGAGCTACAGCCAACAATACAATCTCCGGCCCAACGAGAGAAGATACAGCTTTGATTACTTGTCCTGCCGTCAAACTACTGGTCAGTAAACGCTGACTGGTCACTACATTACTCAACAATGGATTCAGTGAAACCTGTAAAATAGCATTGCCAATTCCCAAAAGAGCATAAGCTATCATACAAGTCGCACTATTATAAACAATCAATGGTAATAACATACCCACCACCGTTATTCCCATACTGAGCAGGACCGTATTTTTACGTCCCCATTTGTTCATCTGATTTCCAATAGGAATACCCAAAAACAGGAACCAGATAAAGACTAACGAAGGAACAAATCCCGTCATCACGGGAGACCAGTTGAAAGTACGTTGAACATAATCGGACGAAATACCGACTATATCACAGAAGCCCATTACAAAGAACCCGAAAAGAACGGGAAGGGCGGCATAAATAGAGTTTTGTGTTTTCATGTTTAACTCACTATATTATAAAATGTAGAATCCCCGGTGCCATTGTCAAGCGACATCGGCACCGAGGAGAATTAGCTGTTTATTTAGAACAATGAGGCGGGTTCCCCACTCCCCATCGGTCACTCGGTTGATCCCCCATTGTGAGTTTCAACGTTCCACCTTTATAGAGTTCATCCCGATACATCCAACATTGTTCCAGCGGTTTACCGTTCAACGTAGCAGACTGTACATAATAGGCATCCGGTGTATTACCAGTCGTTTCAATCACAAACGTTTTTCCCGTCGCATTCATCGGACTAAGTTTGATTTCAATCTTATCAAACAGCGGACTGCCAATCTGGAAAGTCGGCCGTTCACAAGAACCACCCTGTACATCAAACAGCCCCATTGCTGCCATCACATACCAGGCTCCCAACTGTCCCTGATCTTCATCCTGACCGTAGCCATAACCATGCTCTCCGTTTGTTCCATAAAACTCATCACAAATCAAGCGCGTCCATTTCTGTGTCAGGTAAGGTTTACCGGAGAAATTGAACAACCAGGAAATATGAAGACTGGGCTGGTTACCATGATTATAAGGGCTCTGCAAGCCCGAGAAGGCGTTTACAACCTTTCCACCGCCAAAGATCGACTTACGAGCTTCCGTAAAGATAGAATCCAACCGGTTGTTAAATTCATCTTTTCCAACCTTTTCAATCAAACGAGCCGGATTCTGCGGTACAAAGAAAGTATACTGCATCGCATTTCCTTCCTGAAATCCTCTCCATGATTCCAATGGATTAAAGTTATCAATGAACTCACCACCAGGCACTCTCGGACGAATCATCTTCAACGAATCATCGAATAACTTCTCCCAACCGGCAGAAAGTTCCATCAAGCGTTTATAATCCTCCGTACGTCCCAAGGCTTTTGCCCATTGAGCCACCGCATAAGCACTAAAACTATATTCCAATGTATGAGATACGGAGAAACTGGAACCTTCCGGATGTGTGCCGAAATGAACACTATTCTCATAAGGCACATAACCTTTTTCAACAAACTGTTTCACATCCATTTTACCTGCACCTTCAATACGTCCTTCCCAGCCCAATTCATTCTTCAATGCTGCCTGATAAGCTGTTTCCACATCAAAATTGCGAATTCCACTGTTATAAGCACCTGCCAGAGTGATACTCACCATGTTCGTTCCCACTCCGGAAACATACTTGCTGGTTGCAATGCCATCACCCAGCCAACCAGCATCTTTATACACCAGCAACTGACTGTTTACAAAATCATTATAATACTCCGGATATGCCAATGCCCAAAGAGAAGTCAGGTTCCAGTAGGCTCCCCAAACCGCATCCGTATTATAATGATTATGCTCCGGTTTGCCATCTTTATTTAAAGGTATCTGACCGATGGTACCGTCATTTTTAGGATAAGCCCCGTTCACATCGCTCGCGAGTCCTCTACCTAATAACGCATGATACAACCCAGTGTAAAATTTGATTTTGCTATCTTCCGTACCACCGGAAACCAATATACGGTTCAAAGCCTCATTCCATTTATCCGTAGTCGCTTTCATAGCCTCATCAAAAGTAAGGTCTTTCGCTTCTGATTCCAAATTCACTTTGGCATTTTCGATGGAAGTATACGACAGACCTATTTTTACATTGACTACCTCATCTTTCTTTGTTTTATAATTCAGACACATGATAGCCCCGGGCCCTTTTATTTCATTACGAGACATCAAAGCACTATCCTGATAGAATACCTCGACAGATTCCGGCGCACGATCCAATTTAGCATAAAAATACATGGCAACGGAAGCACCTGCCTGATATTTCTTCACGTATTCCGGTTCCGTAATCACGTAACCTTCCATTGTATTTCCATCTATCTGTTTGATATACGCATCACGCACTGCTCCACTTTCTCCCTGACGATTACCTATATTAAACAAAATATGGGCATTCTCCGACTCGGGAAATGTATACCGCTGAAATCCGACACGAGCCGTTGCGGTAAGTTCTGCCTTTACCTGATAATCCTTTAATAATACTGAGTAATATCCCGGACGCGCCGTTTCATCTTTCTTATCAAAACGGGAACGGAAACCTTTATCGGGATCTTCCAGTTTTCCGGGATTTGTTTTTACTTCTCCCGTTACAGGCATTAATGCAATGCCACCTATCTGAAACTCATGCAAACAAGGAAAGCCATCAATAGAAGTATGACCGTCTTCATAACCTACGGCCTCCCAACCTTGATTGTTCCCATACGTACCGTTTGTAGACGCACCTAACTTAGCCAAACCGAAAGGCTCCGCAGCCGGTGTGTAAAAGAACCAACGACTATGTACAGTTCCGATATTAGGATTTACGTATTCTACCAGATTGGGACGATCAGGTGTTTTACACCCTACAACACCTGCCAAAATCAACAGGCTGCCTATCCATTTTAATTTCATCATTTATTTCATTTTTCTGTTTGTAACTTCTCCTTTAATCATTGCCACACGTGCATAATATTCCGGTACACACGAAGCATCCAATAACCATTTCGGCTGACGTTTCTCATCAGTCCGTCCTGTCCAGTCATGATACATCAGTCCCGCCTGGTCACGTGCATGTTCCCAAGCATAATCCAGTCCTTTTATCATCGTATCCACATACTTTGAATCCCCCGTAACATTGTACAGATCGTGATACCCTCTAAACAAAACCAGATTAAACCAAGGCAAATCTGCAATATAGGGAATACCTTCTTCCGTGTATTTAAAGAACACTTTGTAACTTCCTTCTGCCAGAAATTTAGCATTATCCAGGTACGCCTGCTCACCCGTATAATTATATAAAGCTACAGCTGCTTGTAATAAAGTACCCGTATTGTAAGTATACAAATCCGGGCATACTGCTGAAGTCGTTGTTAGCCATGAATTCCAAACGACTCCTCTTTCCGGATCTTTCAGATATTTATCAATCCAATGATAAAACTTCTTTCCCACCTCCAGATAATAATCATCTTTAGTTGCTTCATAAAGTTTTAAAGCCAACACCATCGCTTTTCCATTAGAACAGGCAGGTTTCTGATCTTTCACTCCTTCCAGCCATGAAACAGCTCCTTCAAAATTCTCATCCCAGCCACTTAAAATAAAGGTCAATACCTGTTTCGCTTTCTCCAGATAAGGAGGATTTTTAGTTACCAGGTAAGAATCAATATAATCAATCCCCACTAAACCGTTGTCATCATAATAACGATCTACCTTTCCAAACTGAACAGGGTAAGCCTGATAACCGAAAGGAACACGCGTTGTATCATAATAACGCTCCATCGCCATCACCATCGAATCGACATAAGCCGTATATTTCTCCGGTTCGATAGCAGCCATCAACACTGCCGAAGAAAAGACGCCACTCATAGGCCACAGATAAGAAACTTCCTGCGCTTGCCGGGTGGAATCATTAAAATAAGTCAGATCAGGGCGATGACTGCTTGGATAATATTCAGAGAAGAGGCCGTATTTGGGAACCCGGTAGAGTTCCCAAACACGCTGAAACATTTCTTCTGCCTTATCTTTATTCGGAGTTGTTTTTGATTCTCCTGCACAAGAGAAAAACGCGAATACTGCCGATACAAATAAAACTATATTTCTTATTTTACTATTCATATCCTATTCCTCTGTCACTGTTTCTCCTTTGTACAAAGCAATCATTCCCAAAGATTCGAGCGCAGCATCCTGCATCAACAACTGTTCAGCACGTTTTGGAGCTGCTCCTGTCCAATCTTCATAAAACAGGCCGTTTGATAAACGGGCATTTTCGTATGCATAATCCAGGAAGTTGATGAATGTTTTGATATAATTGCCTGCATTTTTGTAATATGGCTCAATATCAATAAAGGCACGGATCAGTTTCGTTGTAAACCAAGGATCATGATCGGGATAAGCCAATGCCAGCCCATTAAGCGGACGTACAAAATAATTATATGCACCTTCGGAAGAAGCAATGGCACTATCCAGATAAGTCTGTTCACCTGTTATTTTATATAAACGGACTCCGTTAGAAATCATCACACCTGTATTGTAAGTCCATTTTGTTTTATTAATGGTTCCGTCTGCTTGTTTATCATTCCAGTAACAACCGTCTTCCGGATCACGTAAGTTAGTCAACGTCCAAGTATATAAACGTTTTGCCAAAGCTAAAACATCTGCTTTTTCCTCTTGGGGACATACTGAATAATATTCAAGCAAAAATAGTATTGCATATCCATTAGCACATGCCGGTTTATTGGAATCACCAACTCCCTGCTGTCCTTTCTGGTCCTCATTCCACCAAAGACCTCCTCCAAACGTATCATCTTCACCTGCTTTCAAGAATCCAACGATTCTTTTAGCCTTCGTTAAATAATCCGGATTATTTAGCAAGTTGAAGGCCTCTACCAATTCAATCCCTACAATAGAATTATCATCATAAAAACGTGTTCCACTACCGGTAGTACCATTGGTTTGAGAGCCATAACCACCCACCGTTCCACTAGGAGTACGATAATAGACTTCGAAACGGTCAACCATAGTTGCATAATTCACATCATAACCCAAGGCGTGTAAAGCTGCCGCTCCGGAAACCAGTCCGTCATACGGCCACAAGAAAGAAGCGGAATTATCCCCGTCTTTCTTAGGATAATTTTCATTATATAATCCTTCCGTCGCCCCACTGTTGATCCGGTAACACTGATTAATCAAGTCAAACTGCTCTTTGGCACGTTTATGATAAACGACCTCCTCTCCGGGTTCTGACGGAGCAATCGGTGTAGGTGGTATATATTTCTCTACGTCATCTCCGGCACAGGAGAACAATAGTGCCGGAAGAATAGCTAAAATAGTCTTTATATTTTTCATAACTTAGTTTTATTAATTAATCGGAGTCACATTAGTAAATGTATGTATCATCAATCCATCCGCATTCGTATCGATAGTGATAGTCGCATGCGTATAATCCAGACTACCTTTCATTTTCCACAGGTGTTCCCATTGCTCCCATTGGAACTCATACAAAGCATAGAAAGAAGCAGGTTCTCCACCTACCGGGCGTTCGGCACTCACGCCATCACCTCTACCCCAACACATATCACCATTATTTACCGATGCAATAAAGTAATAACGTTCATCTGTCCAACCTAACCAAGAAGGAGGGTTCGTGCTCGGACGACTTGGGTCTACAAATATAATATCACCCTCTCCCACAAATTTACCATCACCTACATACTCTAATACAGCTATATCTCCAAATGTTACTCCCCAAATACAACGAACAGAAGAACCGATTTTTTCCGTCGTCATTGCCATTGTATTAAAGTTCACAGTCAAGCGGGTTACTTCTTCGGATGCAGTTACAGCCGTTTCGCCATCCCCTTCTCTTAACTTCGAACTATCATCAATATAATAGCTGAACGTTTCACCTGTAGTAGCAGACTTGAATGATATATTTCCTGCTGACAATTTTGTATAAATCTGGAAAACGCCCTCTTCTACACAACGGAACGGAATTCCACCCTGCCCACTATTTTCCGTAGCCGAACCATATAGATATAATTCCACCGGAATATTATCAATACCCTCTCCACGAGTTACTGTGATAGTAGCCACTTTATCAGTTCTCTTCACCACTCCACCTTTCGAAGCATTTACCGTCCATTTTATATCTCCGGTTTCTAA
This sequence comes from Bacteroides luhongzhouii, assembly GCF_009193295.2. Taxonomy (NCBI): domain Bacteria; kingdom Pseudomonadati; phylum Bacteroidota; class Bacteroidia; order Bacteroidales; family Bacteroidaceae; genus Bacteroides; species Bacteroides luhongzhouii. Next base: position 5,668,905 of record NZ_CP059973.1, read on the forward strand.
AGGATAAATGCCTGCATTTCTAGCAATCGTATTAATAGCTGCATGAGTGATTGACAAACTGGTCGCAGCTCCCAAATCACTTTTCACTGTAGCCAGCGGCTTTGAAAAGTCACCGTCTGCTTTGTCAAATAACACCTCGTACAATACAATTCCGCCATCTGCCGCGCCACCTCCTGACCACGACAACACTACGGGCGTTGGAGATGACACATCCAACTGGACAGAAGCAGGAGAACTCAATTCCGTAGGGACTGCAAAATCTGCATTCAATTCATAATCTTCCTGACATGATACCATTGCCAGAAGTACTGAACATATCCATAATATCTTTTTCATAATTATTCCTTTTTGAGTCGTTTAACCAATTACCAATTCGGATTCTGCTCCAAATTACCATTCAAGTCACGTTCAGCCTGTGGTATAGGCCACAAATAATGTCTATTTGCATTAAAGGTTCTGTTTTCAACCCGAACGTATCCATCATCTGTACCTACCACATCATTTGTCTTTAGTCCATGACACCATCCATTCAATACATTGTCCGCAATTCTCCAACGGATAATATCTTTATGACGATGTCCTTCCAATGCCAGTTCCGACCGACGTTCGTTCCGCACAATCTCAATCAATTTATCTTTAGAAGCTCCCTCCGGGAATTCTAGTGCTGAAGCAAGTGTAAATCCGGCTCTATCACGAATTGGTTTAATAGTTGCATCCCAAGCCGTCTTATCCAGTTCACCTAATTCTGCCAATGCTTCCGCATTCATCAATAAAATATCAGCGTAACGAATCAGAATCGGATTCAAACCAGAATAAAGAGTAGCACGATAAGTGTTATCCCAATATTTCTTAATATAATAACCGGTAGCCGAACAATCCGAACCTACCCCATAGCCATCTTTGCCTTCGCCTTTCTCACAGTTGATAACCACTTCTGTTCCGTCGGCCAAAGTATAAGAATTTCCAGTGTACATCACCGTTGCTTTCAAACGCGGGTCACGATTGGCATACGGATGACTTTCATCAAACGATGTTCCAGTTTCTTTAATTGTTTTTCCATCCAGCATGATATAACTGTCTACCAACTCCTGCAAAGGAGAAAGCTGGGAATATCCACCCAAAGTGGGCGGCAGGAAAACATACATCATCTGATGTTCACGACTGGTCGGACGATACTGTGCATCCAAAATTACTTCAGAGTTGTATTCATTAGCGATCTCAAACAATCCTGCATAACTAGCCCCTTTATCATCACTGTAAAAGAGTTTAAAACCTCCCTCTGTCATAATGGTAGAAGTGATATTTTTCACTTGCGTCCAATTACCTTCAAACAAATAGATTTTAGCTTTAATAGCCATTGCCGCCCAACGGGTAATCCGGCCTTTATTATCCGCATCATAAGAAGCCGGCAAATAGTTACCATTAATCACTTCATCCAGATCAGCCAGTATATTTGCTATTACAGTGGCTTTGGCCGTACGTGCAATAGACATACTTTCTTTGATAGAAAGCACTTTTGTAGTATAAGGAATATCGCCGAATTTCGTATACAACTCATAATAACTATAAGCACGAAGTACTTTTGCCTCACCAATATAACGTTTCTTCAATTCCGGGTCCAAATCAGGAACCCTGTCTATATTTTCCAGCAACTGGTTACACATACGAATACCTGTATAGCGCCCGTCCCAAACCTGTTTCACGTAAGAGTCGGCTGTAGAATATGAACCATTACCAATATTTTGTGTAAAGTCATTAGGTTGCTTGGTATAAGCATTATCCGTCATTGCTTCACAATAAAGCTGTTCGTCCATATTTCCCAAATATGTATAGCAAGTATTCAACGCCTTGACAGCTGCTTCAGGATCCTCTTCCCAATAAGTCAAGTCCGTCTCTCTGTCATACGGTGCCGTATCCAAGTCAACACAAGAGGCACCGCCCACTACCAAGACAGCAGATAAAATCAAATTCTTTATAGTTGTTTTCATCACGGTACAGTTTAAAATTTAACATTAAGTCCAAATGAATATACTCTTGCCACAGGATAAGAACGACCACTACCGTCTCCGGTATATTCCGGGTCCCATCCACCTTTCATCTTCGTGAAAGTCAATGGATTCTGCACACTGGCAAAAATTCTCAAGTTCTTGATATAGAGCTTCTTCATCCATTGTTGCGGGAAAGTATATCCGATCTGCGCATTTTTCAAACGCAAGTATTTAGCATCCTGAATCCAAAAATCTGATTTCGCTGCATTATTAGCAGATTCAGCTCCCATCGTCAGACGAGGATAAGTAGCATCCGGATTATTCGGAGTCCAGCGGTCTTGATGGAAATCCATAACAGGACCTTCATTGTTATTATGGAAAGCCTCTACAGATTCACCACGCATCCACTTGTTACGTTTTCCTACTCCTTGCCACATCATCGAGAAATCAAAACCTTTATATTCCAAACCATAGGTGAAGCCGAAAGTATATCTTGGGAAGTCATTACCAACAATAAAACGGTCATCGTCCGGTTTAATCACACCATCGCCATTTTTATCCAGATAACGGATATCTCCCGGTTTCGGTGTAATACCTTCCAAGTGCGGTCCTTTCTGACATTCTTCCTCATTCTGGAAAAATCCATCCGAACGATATGCGTAGTAAGAGTACAAGGGATAACCTTCCTTGATAATAGTCTGTACATCCGAACCACCGATAATTTCCGTGCCGCGCGTATCTATTACTTCATTAAAACTATCTGAAATATTTCCGGCGAAGTTATGCACTACCGGACCGGTCTTCAAGCGATAATTTACTGATAGTTCCCATCCTCTCGTCTCTACCTTACCAGCATTCTGAATCGGGGCACCATTACCAAACAATCCGGGAACCGGTAAATTCACCAAAATGTCTTTCGTACGATTATTAAAGCAATCAAAAGTAATATTCAAATCATTATTTAATAATCCCAGTTCAAAACCGATATTAGCCATGCGGGTAGTTTCCCATTTCAGATCGGGATTTGTAGAAGCAAATGTAGCCGTCTGCGCCAATTTATCTCCGAAGCTGATGTCATTAGTCACAGACACTGTCTGCATGTATTGATAAGCACCAATGCGGTTATTACCAACCAATCCCCAAGAACCTCTGATTTTCAGAGAAGGAACATACGGTTTCAGTACAGACCAGAATTTTTCCTCCGAAATACGCCATCCTGCCGAGAAAGACGGGAAGACTCCCGAACGGTTTCCTTTCGCAAAATAAGAAGAGTAGTCATTACGGATATTAAATTCCAGCAGATATTTCTCATCATAGTTATAAGTGGCTCTTGCAAAACCGGAATAGATAGCCCAGTCACTTGCCGAACCAGTATTGCTAACTTTATCCCCACTCAAATCACCTACAAAAATGTCGTATTTAGAATCCTCTGTTAAGCGACTGGTAGAGAACTGCTTTTCAGAGAAACCCTCATAAGCATAACCCAATAATCCACCAATAGAATGTTTTCCTATTTTCGTATTATAAGTCACCATAAGATTGGTAGTGATATTCTTAGACCGATAGAATTGCTCGGTCAACTTATTTTCACTATCTCCCGTACCTTCAAAAGCCTTCCGGTTCTCATGCAAATTATTATTCCACACACGTCCACCGACACTTCCGATCAGTTTCAGTCCTTTATATACTTCCCATTCGGCTTGTATGGTTCCCAATAATTCATCATTCACATTCTGGCGATAACCACCTTCTTCAAGTCGTTGTAAACCGTTTGAGTTACTTCCGGCAGGATAGTTATAACTGCCATCCTCATTCTTGATCGGGTAAATTGGCGGCATACGGTTTGCCTGCTCAATAATCCATTCCGTCCAGTAAGCATGTTCTTTAATGTCATTACGGGCAAATTGAGAAGTCAAATTCAATGTAAAGTTATTCGTCACCTTATGGCTTACATTCAGACGTGCATTGTAGCGCTTATAACCATAATCAGGTCCCTTGAACATACTGCTCTGATCCAGATAACCTAGAGAAGCCATATAAGACAACTGATCATTACCGCCTGTCATCGAAACATTGTGTGAACTTTGAGGAGAATTACGATTATAAAGTTCTTTCACCCAATTTACATTCGGACCACCATTTCTATATTGCGCAATCTGCTCGGGAGTGAATTTTGCGGCTCTTCCCGAATTAACAGCAGCTTCATTATATAATTCAGCGTATACCCACGAGTCTGCTATCTTAGGCAATGAAGTAGGTTGCTGAACACCATACATAAAATCATAAGAGATTTCTACCTTACCGGCTTTTCCTTTTTTAGTAGTGACAAGTACCACACCATTGGAAGCACGTGAACCATAAATAGCGGTAGAAGAAGCATCTTTCAAAATAGAAATCTGCTCAATATCAGCCGGATTCAAATTACCCAGCGATCCTTCAATTCCGTCAATAATCACCAACGGATCATTGTTGTTCATCGTATTCAATCCGCGGATATTAATAGAAGGCACGCTACCCGGAGTAGAACTTCCCTGCTGAATAACCAACCCCGGAGTAGTTCCCTGCATCGCTTCCAATACATTGGAAATCGGCTTTCCTTCCAATTCATCCGTAGAAACAGAAGACACAGCTCCTGTCAGGTTGACTTTCTTCTGCACGCCGTAGCCTACCACTACCACATCTTTCAAAGCAACCACATCCGACTTCAACACCACATTGATAAACTGGCGGCCGTTCACCGGAACTTCCTGTGTTTCATATCCAATTGAGGAAACTACCAATACCGCTTTTGAAGCAACATTCAGTGAAAAATTTCCATCCATATCCGTAGCTGTACCCGTAGATACACCTTTCACCAGCACAGTAGCCCCAATCACGGGTTCCCCGTCTGCCATTACCTTACCTTTCACTACGATTGTATTAGATTGCGCATACAGTTTGGAACCAACAGCCACATTCATACAAACAATCAACATAACAGCCAATAATTGCCAACTCGAAAATGCCGTTCTGAAAAGCCGGCGGGCAAATTGCGCGTTCAATAGATTAGATTGTTTCATAACATTTTATATTTGAATTAATAGAAGAGTTATCATATATTATAAGATATTAAGTTGGGACAAAGCAAAGGAATAAGCCCCTAAAGCAACGGCTCTGCTTGCTCCCAATGTAGAAACAGCAATGCCTATTTTCTTGTGACAGGTATAATGCACCTGCCGCTCCGAAAATGGTATTTTCACCATCTTGTCTTTTTCCTCCAGAAATTTGTCAAATGCCTCTTTTTCGGACAGATTGAACACCTCCATCTGCAAACAAGGGAAAGAAGCTCCTGCAAATGTGCCGATCTGCCGATTCATCTCATTCATGATTCCCGGAAGTATGTATTTAGCCGCTCCGGCCACTCCTCCGCCAATCACCACCAAGCCATCAACAATATTCAATGCACGGATGATAGCATCACCGGCCATCTCTCCCAGTTCGTTAAAACTCCGGACAGCAGCCTGCTGATCTCCCTCTACCGTCCCTTCGGCAATATCATATATATCTTTGGGAGTCAAAGAAGAAGCATCCTTTCCGGTCAATTCCTGATATACTCGCCTGACAGCCCTGATACTGACACTTTCTTCCGCGATCATTTCGGGATATTTCTTATTCCGCATAATCCAGACGTCGCCGCCGCAACCGTTGTCTCCGGTCAATAAACGACTGTCAATCACCACTCCGGCACCAAACCCCGTACCCAGCGTTATTCCGAGCAGGTTCTTATATACCTTACTGCTGCCTGCTTCTTTCAGGCGTTTATTCACTTCGGGCAAAGTGCCTGCCAAGGCTTCGCCATAAGCAAACAAATTACCATCATTATTAATAAAAACCGGAATGCCAAACTGTTCCCTCAAATAAGGTCCAAGTGCCACTCCTCCCCTGAAGGCCGGGAAGTTAGGCAAGTCACCAATAATTCCATGCTCATAGTCAGCAGGCCCGGGGAAAGCAAAACTGATAGCTACCGGAAGTTTCGGCAATCGTCTCTCAACTTCCAGGAAGCCTTCTACAAGAACAGACAAGCAACGCTCCAAGTCGTCGGACGCTGCCGGAAGGCAAATAGGTTCTACTATTTCGCGACAGCCTTGTATGGCTGAAAACACGAAATTAGTGCCTCCCGCATCAAGCGTCATTACGATTCGTTCATCATGTTCATACATAGTTTTCAAGATATTAGATGATTTATTTCATTATTAAAAACGTACGTAAGCTTTGATCGTTACACATTCTTTTCCTGCAGATTTACCATACGGGGCAATGGTATATTCTTTCACCCCGGCAGGAATGATGAATGTTTCGGCATAATGCACCACGAAAGGTTCAAAAGCATGAGTAGGACTCTCAACAACGGCCTCTTCTCCCTCCAATAGATTCAATACATTTACACTATCGTTTGTGTGATGCAACACCGGTGATGAGAAACGGTGACGACGGGTTTCGATAAATTCGTTCGGATGTAATCCGGTACGTTCTTCTACCCAACCATCTCCCGAAGCAACTTCCTTAAATTGGTTGCGAAGGTGTTCATTCACATATTCCGTATCACGGTTCCAGTTGATAACGCATTTACCACGTTCCACATTGATCGGACGCGGTTTTCCATCCAGTCCCAGGCGTTGCCAGTCCCATAGCTTGAAAGTAAAGAGGTTCGGAGTCGAACTGATTTCAAGCACCATACTGTTGGCACCGGAACAATGAACCGTTCCTCCCGGGATCAGGAAGTGATCGTGTTTCTTTGTCGGAATCTTATTTACATATTTTTCTGCGTCAAATACCAGTTCACCTTTTTGTGCTTTACGCAAATCGCCGATCATGGCTTCTTTATCCACTCCTGTCTTCACTCCCAGATAAACTACCGCATCTTCTTCCGCGTCTACCATGTAGTAACTTTCATCCTGCGTGTAGTACATACCGAAGCTGTCACGGATAAATTGAGTAGTAGGATGCACCTGCAAACTCAAATTACCTCCGCCCATCGTATCCAAAAAGTCGAAACGAATAGGGAAGTCTTTTCCAAAGCGTGCCTCCACCGGTTCACCAAGCAATTCTTTACTTTTCAGTAAAACCAAATCAACCGAAGGCAGTTCAAAGCGCACTCCGTTCACTTCAAAATAAAGACTGTTTTCTTCAGGTACACAGTCGAAGCACCAGCCAAAATTTTCGCGTTCACGATCCAGGTCGCAAACCTCTTTCATCCATTGACCACCCCAGGGAGCCGGATCGAAGAAAGGAACTACCCGGAACGGTGTATTCACCGTTGCCTCCACCCCTTTAAAGAAAGTATCCTTATCAATCATCTTCGGTGTCCCGGCCACATGGGTGTCAATCCAGAATTCTACCCTGTCAAACAATCTTTCCTTATACCTATCACATACTCTCCAATCGTTGAAATACCCCCTCTTGTATTGCAAAGAAACGGCATCGTTCCGATTGTCTATTCCTAAAGCTTTTACCTCATGCCGGCGGAAACGTTGTTGAATTTCCCAACGTGCCATATCCGCATAAACTACCATTGCATCCTGCGGAGCAACAACAGCTGCTCCCGTACCTATGATTACAATGGTTTCTTTTGCTTCACTGATTTGCTTCCGTGCAGCAGCCACCTTATCCGCATCCAAATAATCTTCCAGCTTCAAGTTGGTGACATAGCCAAATAATACATCTTCAGTCATGAAGCGTTCTGTCAACGTTTGAATTTCTTTTTCCGGTTTCATCAAATCACGTACATTCATCACTCTTCCGGAGAATTCTTTTGAAAAAGCATCCAGCACTTCTTCTTCATATACTCCTGTATATAAATCCACTGCCAGCACTTTTCTTGCATCCATTTTCTCTTTTAACATAGAAATGATAGCATCCCAACCCTGAACAAGCATTCCCGTCAGCTTCGTAGAAGGAAATTTATCATAATTAGCTTTTCTCATATTTATAGCGTTTTAAATTTTATATGTTCATACATACTTCGATTGTGCAAATATATAGATTTTATTTTTATTCCAAACAAAACTTGGATTATTTTTTGATAAATCTTATATTTGCTGAAAATAAACTAATCAGGATAGATATGAAAATAGATCATAATAGTGACAAACCTCTTCATATTCAAGCAGAAGAGATACTAAGAAGACTCATAGAATCTGAAGAGTACAAAAACGGGAAGCTATTTCCCAACGAGGTCGAATTGTCTGAACAATTACATATTTCAAGGAACACATTGAGACAAGCTATCAACAAACTCGTATTTGAAGGACTTCTGGTACGAAAGAAAGGCTACGGAACGAAGGTAGTAAAGAAAGGTATCGTAGGCGGAGTAAAAAACTGGCTTAGTTTCTCACAGGAAATGAAGATGTTAGGTATCGAGATTCGCAATTTCGAGCTACATATCAGTTTAAAAAGACCTACAGAAGAAATCGGTACTTTCTTTGATTCAAGTTCTAATCCTGATACGCGTTGCGTAGTAATGGAACGCGTCAGAGGAAAAAAAGAATACCCGTTTGTCTACTTCATCTCCTATTTCAACCCGAATATACCACTGACAGGTGAAGAAGATTTTACCCGCCCCTTATATGAGATGCTGGAAACTCAATATAATATAGTGGTAAAAACCAGCAAAGAAGAGATTACCGCTAGACTTGCAGGAGAATTCATCGCAGAAAAACTGGAGATAAAATCAAGTGATCCTATATTAATAAGGAAAAGATTTGTTTATGATGTGAATGGAGTACCTATTGAATACAACGTCGGATACTATCGGGCAGACAGCTTTACTTATACAATAGAGGCGGAAAGATAGTCAGTATGTTCATACATACACAATATAAGGAGGCTATTTTAGAAGTTGAAATCTCTATCTTTCCTTTAAAATAACCTCTTTATATCATCTCTCTTTCCATAATTATGTCCTACCCGTCATTTATTATCAAGCTTACCATTAGAGCATCCAGCAAGAATCCGATCCAGACTTTCATCCACAACACCTATCATCTGAAGTTTGGATAATAAATGATAGTAGGAAGTTTTTCCTACTCCTTCTATTCTCAACAGACTTTTCCAACCTCTTCCCGATACGATTTCCAATATGTCCTTTACTGTTCGAACATCTTGATTATACAAGACATTAGCCAGCCGCGTATCAGCTACTTTACAAACAGGCAATTGAAGTATCCACTCCTCCTGCCCGACATTTATATTCTTATTATTGTCTGCCAAAGATAAAAAACGAGCATTGATAGCACGCTTTCGATAAGTAGCCAATATATCTTTCTTCAATTTCAACCCTTTAAGTATAGAGTTATACATTTGCAATGTCTTCCCATAGGTAATTCGATGCCGACCAGCCACTTTCTCTACCGGTTCTCCTGTAGAAATAGAATAGAAAATATTGCGGGCGACAGGGTGAAGAATTAATGCCGCCAGTTCACGAATGATTATTTCATATAGCGGTTTACAAGTCTTCTGTGTTCTCAATACATATAGTAGATCATCGTATTTGGAAATGATAAAATCACGTTCCAATTTCTTTTCTTCCACGATTTTAGAAAGGTAACCTGCCTCTAAACCAAGTTTTTTGTGAGCTTCCAGATAAGCATCCAAACTCTCATCATCCAAAAACAACTGATCGTTGATTCGGGAACTCGTAATGTATCCAAGATTTGCCCAATTCTTTAGAATGGCTTCTTGAATGTCGCGTCTTTCAGACATCTGTTTTGTTGTGAGCCAATTTGACATAAAAAAACGGAACTAGATTAACAATATTAACTAGTTCCGTACCTTTTATTATAAAAGAGTACGGAGCTGCCACAATCCCGCAAACAGGAGGTAGTAGCGGCTACCTTACTTACACGGGCAGACAGCCCGTACCCTATGAGAAGTCATAGAAGTACAGGCGTCTCCCGGCGTAAGTAAAAAAAATCCGCTACGATTTCCTGTTCACCGAGGAAACGCACAATCGCATACCACAAAGGTATGCTACGTTCCAATGACAAAGGTACAAATACTTTTCGGAAAATAACAAGAGAGAGTTATAAATGTTTAGGAAAGAAAACGAATGATGATTGTATAATTAAAGCGTATGTATATAAATAGACAGGCTTCAATTAGTTATCTTATTCATATAAGAAACCACTCTACAATTAAAGCACCTCTCTCTTGTATAAACTAGCTACTTTTGTAGCACACATCAATTCGTTCCACAAATATGGAACGAAACAATAACAGATGTGGAACTAAAGGGAAACAACTGTGGAACTAAAAGTCAACAGTTGTAGAACGAATTAACAGTAACTATAAAACCACTAAACATTAGTATATGAGTGCAATATATGACTTATTTGAGACTCCTAGTCCAAACAAAGAAGAGAAACAACCGCTACATGCCCGTATCGTCTCCAAAGGAACCGTAGATAAAGAAGAGTTCCTGGATCGCGTCCACAAATTTACCGGTATCAGCAGAAGTTTATTGGCAGGAGCCATGGAAGCCTTTGCCAATGAAGCACGAGATTTACTAGCCGACGGCTGGAATGTAGAAATGGGAAACTTCGGATTCTTCTCTACATCGTTGCAATGTCCGCCGGTTAAAGATAAAAAAGAAATTCGGGCAGCGTCTGTCCAAATGAAAAATATTAATTTCCGTGCAAGTCGTCCATTCAAGAAAGAAGTAGGCGACAAAATGAGGCTGCAACGAGGAGAATCTATCACACGCCCTAAGAAAAATAGTATCTCCCGTGAGACGTGTCGCGACCGCCTCAACACATACTTGGAAAATCACCTATTCATCAGCCGGACAGATTATAGCCATCTGACAGGACGAAATAAAAAAGTAGCTATTGAAGAATTAAATTCCTTTATCACTGACGGAATAATACGGAAAGAAGGGGTTGGAAAGTTGACTGTATATATAAAGGTATAAACTCTCGGAACAAGTAGAATTGCCTATTTACCGCCTTATCTTATCTACAAGATAAAACAATAACATTTTTATCTTGTAGATAAGAAGAAAATGAGATTTCTGAAGCATGAAAACAAGGACAATAATGGAATGTGGATAAGAAAAAAACATTATGAACTACTTATTAAAGGAAAACTGATTGAAATACTCCCTATTTGGAAATGGCTCTTAAAGTAGAAAATCTAAGGATCTATAAATCAGAAGCATACAAACAAAATAAATCAAAATGAATCAAAGTAAGTACATCTAAGACCGTTAAAGCACCTCCCCGAAAAGTGCCCATAGTATCTTTGCATCGTGATCACAAAGAGAATTGATAACTAAAGTAACTAATTTAAAAAAACAAAAAACTATGGCACTTAGATACGTCATTAAAAAAAGAACATTCGGCTTTGATAAAACTAAAGCTGAAAAGTATGTAGCACAAAATGTAATCACCAATACGGTGGATTTCAGAGATTTGTGCGAGGAAATCACTAAAGTCGGAATGGTTCCCAGTGGAGCGGTAAAATTTGTACTCGATGCTTTGATCGATACATTAAATCTCAACCTTAGAAAAGGCATCTCTGTTCAATTAGGAGATTTCGGATGCTTCCGTCCTGGTATGAATTGCGAAAGTCAGGATACTGAAAAAGAGGTAGATAGCGATACGATACGCAGAGTGAAAATCATTTTCACTCCGGGCTACAAATTCAAAGAGATGCTAAGTAAAGTCAGTGTTCAAAAAGCGGTAGCTTCCGATGATGGTTCCATCAGCTCGGAACAACCGGACCCCAACCCGAATCCCAACCCGGATGACGGTAAAGGAGAAGCACCGGACCCGGCAGCATAAGATTAATCATCAGCCTTTAAAAGCAGGAAAACAGTACCCGCCTACGGGCGGATACTGTTTCCCAAAGTATTCCTGTAAAAGACTTGACAACGCCTTTTTTATTTTGTATCTTTACAACATCTTAAAACATTAAAATATCAACATGAAAGAATTGCCAGAAGAAGAAGAAATTCCGTTTCGCATTAAAACTTATAAGAAAAAGGAATTGGCTTGTATGTACAATCCGAACATTACACCCCGTTGCGCCATACGCATATTCACCAAATGGATTAAAATAAATAAAGAACTGCTCCGGTTGTTGACTGCCACAGGTTATCATCCGCGTACACGAACTTTTACTCCCCGACAGGTACAAATCATAACCAGTATTCTGGACATTCCATAGGAATGTCCAGAATACTGGTTTTATCACTGCAGTTGTCCCGCCGCTTTCAAATAAGCCACATAATTCACATACAATTGGAAATGAGCATCCACTTTCGTCTGATAAGCCTGCTGCCAGAGCACTTGCGCTTCCAGATAATCCGAAAGTGTTTCCAGCCCCACTTCATATTGTTTACCACTGACTTTCATATTCTCCTCTGCTTGTTCCAGCGAACGCTCGGAAAGCTCCGTTTCCAGCCGGGACTCATCCAGATTATTGGCAGCCTGCATCAATTCCAGCAACATTTTTTCATTGGCATTTTCCTGTTCAAGACGGACTTGCTCCAACTTCACTTTGGCAGACTTTACTTTATTGGTACGTTCGCCAAAATGAAACAGAGGGACAGAAACATTCAGGAATACAGAAAAAGCACCCTTTTTCATCAAAGTTTCATCATTGACTTCCAACCCATGAAGATAATCATAACTACCTCTGACACCGATACGCGGTAACAGTTCACTACGATTCAGCCTTACCTCCTGCTCGGCAATGGCTATTTGTTTGTTCAAGATTCCATATTCGGGACGGGCGGTAATGTCAGAAACCTGCACTTTCCACTCCTTCTCCACTTCCGGAAAATCATCAGATATATCAATCCGCGTCGTCAAAGGGCGTCCGATGTAATGACAGAGATTCATACTTGCAAGACGGAGGGCATTATCAGCCTTTCGCAAAGAGAGTTCACTCTCATTGAGCTTCACTTGCACTTTCAGCACATCATTCTGCGGTTTCATGCCATGCCGGTGAGCACTCTCTACATTTTTGGAAAGTTCCGTCAGTAAGGCATGATATTTTTCCGCAACTTTTCTCATTTCCTTCGCTTTCACTAACTGCACGTATGCCTTATCCGTATTCAGAATAACTTCCGAAGTAGTCAAAACTTCATTCAAGTGTGCCATTTCTTTTCCCAACAGTGACATCTTATAGGCAGCACGGATTTTTCCACCCATATAAAGAGGCTGTTCCACTTGTATACCACCCGAATAAACAGTTCCGACTTTATAGTCCAGATTCAGTCCGGGAAAATAAGCGAAACCACTCGATACCAGTTCTCCGGTGGCAGGATTGGGCAGGAAAACCGGAAGGTTTCCTCCCGGAACTCCGAGACTTCCATCCGCTGTGCTATAAACACCTGTTCCGTTGGCTGTAAAATTAGGAAAGAAATTGGCTTTATAACTAAGAGACATCAATCGGGCAGCTTCCGTCTGTTTATTAGCGGCAGCCATATCCTTATTATATTTCAGTGCCATTTCACGGCATTGCGCCAGACTTAGTTTTTCTTGCGCGGCAAGAGAAACCGACAGGCCGAACAATATACCCGCTACACTAATGGCTACAAGAATTTCTTTTTTCATTTGTCTGTCTTTTTTATATGAAAGAATAATGCATACAAAATCGGGATAAAAAGCAACGTTATCAACGTGCCGAACAATAACCCACCCATGATAGAAGCTGCCAGCGAACCGAACATGGCATCCGGCAGCAATGGAATCATTCCCAAAATCGTAGTCAGCGAAGCCATCATCACGGGACGGAGACGGCTCTGCGAACTGTCTATCAATGCCGTCACAGGTTCTACTCCCTGATTAATTTGCAAAGTGATCTCATCCATCAAAACAATACCGTTCTTGATAATCATACCGATCAATCCCAATGTACCGACGATAGCCACAAAGTTGAATGTCTTCCCGGTAAGCAGCATTACGGCAACAACACCGACAAACACCAACGGAATAGTACAGAAGATGATAACCGGTTTCCGGTAATCTTTGAACAGCATAATCAGAATAGAAATCATCAGAATGATAGCAAACGGAAAGTTCTTGAACAGATATTGCATTGACTTTGTACTGGCGTTCCTCTCGCCTTGCCATTGAAGCTGGTATCCGTCAGGCAACGGAATCTGTTCAATCTGTGTGGCAATGGATTGCCGTGCCTTCTCCGTTTCTACCCCCGGAACAGGAGAACATTGCACCCGTTGGCTGCGCTGTCCGTTATAACGGGGAACCACCGGATCTTCCCACTTCACATCAATCCGCTTACTGATTTGTTTTAACGGAGTTGTTCCCATCAACGTTTCCACCAGTTCATCTTTTGATAGTGTTCCTGTCTTCAGCTTCATCATCATTTCCTGTGTCAGCAAACCGTTCAGAGAAGGAAGAGACGAGAATATCTGCGTATTGTCCAGGTTTTCAATCGGATTTCCGTGTTCGTCCAGACAACGCAAGTAGATATTATCTTTGTGAATACCTTCGTAGAAGGACCCGATAGGGATACCACTGGTAGCTGTCAGTAAAGAAAGGCTTACATCATTCCGGCTCAATCCGATAGCACGTGCCGCAGGCTGGTCATATTCGATAGTCAGTACCGGGATTTGTGGTTCCCAGTCCGTGGTAATCAGGTAAACATCCTGGCAATTCTCCATAATCTTGCGGGCACTATCCGCCAACTGATGCAAAACAGCAGGATCAGGACCGGTAAATTGCGCTTCAATGGGGTATTTTTTGAACATCAGGTTGTAACGATTCATCTTTACGTAAGCATCCGGATAATGTTGCGAAAGATATTGTTGAATTTCCGCCATGTTATCCACCAAATCGTCGGGAGAGGTGAAGTCGATAATCAGTTCACCGTAAGATAAGGAAGGATTGGCTACGTTACGTACCAAGTTATAACGGGCAGGAGTACCACCGATGGAAGCAGTGACGTGTGTGACTTCCGGACGCTTTTTCAGGTAAGTTTCGATTTCCTCCAAGTCACGGGCCACGCGAGTGGAGTTAGTTCCTTCCGGCAATTTATATTCCATATAAAGCTGGTCGTAGACCATATCCGGGAAAAAGCCCTGTTTCATAAAACGATAACTGAAAGCCGAAAGCAAAACCAAAGCAATCATTGTAAACACAAAACTCCAACGATGCGCCAGGCTGAATTTCAACAATGAACGGAGCACGGCATAAATCTTCCCTTCATACACACGCTTTCCGACAGCAGTAGTTGCCGCAGAGATTTCCGGATGCAGAATCCGGTCAGCCATCAACGGAACGTGCACCAAAGCCAGCACCCAGCTAAGCAACAGGGAAACAGCGAGTACAATAAACAAATCGCGCGTATAGACACCTGCCGTATCAGGCGACATGAAGATAGGAAGAAAAGCGATGATGGCAATCAGAGTAGCTCCCAGCAGAGGCATCGCTGTCTGCCGTCCGATGGCAGTCATTGCTTCCATCCGGCTCTTCCCGGCTTTCAAATCTACCAAAATACCGTCGATGATAACAATCGCGTTATCCACCAGCATCCCCATCGCAAGCACGAACGAGGCCAATGAAACACGCTGCATCGTACCATCCATAAAATAAAGGAACAGGAAGGAACCAAATACCGTCACTACCAGGCTGATACCGATAATCACCCCGCTCTTGAATCCCATAGCAATCATCAGAATAACAACTACGATAATCACGGATTCTATCAGATTAAGAATGAACGTCCCCAACGAAGTGCCTACGCGTTCCGGCTGATAGAAAACCTTATGACACTCTACTCCTGCCGGAAGACGTTCAGCCTTTAGTTGCTCCAGTTTCTTTTCCACCCGATGCCCCACTTTGATAATGTCGGCATCCGGAGAAGCAGCCACCATGATTCCTATCGCACGCTGGCGGTCATAAAACAATTCGTTGCGGGTAGGATCTTCATAATCCTTCTCAATACGGGCTATGTCGCTCAACCGCAACTGATCGGCATCATGCCCCTGAATCAGCATACGACCAATATCCTCTACCGTCTTAAACTTATCACTGACTGTCACCCGGATACGATTATCGCCATTATCATAATAACCAGTATAAGTAGTTTGGTTCTGCCCGTTCAATGTGGCTAGCACTTCGGCGGGTTTCACACCCAAGTTGGCCATCCGGTCTTGCAGGAGAGAGATGTTAATACATTCAGGACGTTTACCGTATAAGTCAACGCGCTCCACCCCATCCAGTTCGCTGACTTCACGTTTCACCAGTTCTGAATAATCAGACAGTTCCCTGTCGGAAAGCCCGTCGCCCGTCAAAGCGAAAAACATTCCGTAGACATTGCCGAAATCATCTTTTACAATAGAAGGACTGGCACCTTCGGGAAGTTCTGCCTGTGCGTTCGCCACCTTACGACGCAACAAATCCCAGCATTGCTCTACGTCCGTCTCTTTGACAGTCGTTTTCAGTTCTACCTGAATCAAAGAGAGATCATTGTAGGAATAACTTTCCACATTATCTATATTCCCCATAGAGCGGATATTCTTCTCCAGCACATCCGTCACTTCCAACTCTACCTGATGTGCAGACGCGCCGGGATAGGTAGTGACTACCATTGCGAGCTTTACCGTTATTTCAGGATCTTCCAGTTTACTCATTTCATAACTGGAATAGGCTCCTCCTACAATCAGTACGGCAATCAGGAAGTAGATTAACTTCTTGTTTTCAAACGCCCATTTACTAATATCAATCATAACAGTCCTCCCACATTGGTTTCAGTAGCCGGAAGAAGCGGTTCCACCTGTTCTCCCTCTTTTACATGGTGTACTCCCGAAGCGACAACCAAATCACCGGGATTCACTTTGTCTGAAGTAATCAGGCACCTACCGTCACTAAGCAGACGAGTGACGGTCACATCACAACGGCGGACAACATGACTGGAAGCATCATAAAGCAAGATACTCGTACGCCCGTTCTCACGAAGAATCGCTCCACCGGGAACCGACAGGTTACACGCATCTCCTTCACTGCATTCGATAGTCACCATTGTATTCATGCCGGGCGATGGAACTGCCTGCTTATCTTCTTTTTTCAGTTGAAGCCGCATGGTGTACAACTGATTGGCATTTGCCTTAGGGGTGACACTAATCAGTTCCAAAGCATATCTTTGATGAGGATAAATATCGAATGTACAATAGTAGCGGGTAAACTGCTGTCGACGAATATATTCCACTGCCGGAAGATTAATTTCCACTTCCGGGCTTCCCTCACTGATGATGGAAACGACGGGCATGCCGGCAGCTACTGTTTCATGGGAATCAAAAAGACGTTTCTGTATATATCCGCTAAAAGGAGCATACAAACGGGTGTATGCCAACTGGTCTTTAGCATGATTATATTTAGCGGTAATCTGCCTCAATCCGTACACGGCCTTATCGTTAGCATCCGGTGTCGTCACATTTTCCTTATAAAGCGCCATCACCCGTTCCGCCTCCGCTTTCACACTTTGATATTCTGCTTCTGCCGCATCCAACTGAATCTGATAATCCGTCGGATCCAATTCGGCCAATAATTGCCCTTTACGCACATAAGCACCGTCATTTACATGCATATACTGAATAGTACCACTCACCCGGAAGGACAGACTTATATCCTGTGCCGCTTTCACCCGTCCCGGAAACTGCAAAGCTATTTGTCTGTCGGCAGAAAGTACGGTATCAATCTTCACTGCCGGCTTACTGTCTGTGTTTTGTACACGTTGCCCACACGAAGTCAACAGAACTGCTAAAAATCCTGTTAATAAGAAGTCTAATCGTCTCATATTTTCACTTGTTAGTTAGTTGCCACAAAAGTATCCCAAGCAAACATGAAGAGAAAGGTTGATTTAGACGGAATATTGTTCTATTTGTACGTTACCTAAGATAAAAAGCCGAAATAGTTTGCTATTTGTATTTATTTGTTTATTACTTTGTAAGGAAATTCATTTCAACGAAAAAGGAATATGGAACCACTGATGCCATTCAAGTATGTTATAATATCTCCAGAAGATACTTCCATGAAAGAAGGATGCATTATTTCCGAATTCAACCAATGCGGACTTTTCCTCTGCCAGAAAGGACAGGCAGAAATCCTGTTGGGAGGTAGGCCATACCAGATTAACAAAAGGAATCTTTTCATATATACTGCAGCCAACCTTCTACAGATACGCCAAAGAAGCGCAGACCTGGAAGGAATCATGATAGAGGTCGATCTGGATTATGTCATACCAATAGTAAACAAAGTAGCCAACTCGGAGAACTTGCTTTATTTGCGGGAAAATCCCTGTCTGTCGCTTTCCGAAGAGCAATATACATTTGTAGAGAACTTACTCAAATCTGTAGAAAAACGAATTAACAGGGAGAATATCTGTAACAGTTCCCGACAGAAACAATATTTAATTTCTGAATTAATCAAATCCTGGGGACAAGTGATATGCTATGAGTTATTAAATATCTATTTCAACAACGAACCGCAAACACCACTACCACAAGATAAAAAGGATAGGATTTTCCAAAATTTCATGATTACCCTCTATCGATATTATCATCAGGAACGGGATGTTACTTTCTATGCAAACAAGCAATGTCTGTCTGCCCGATATTTTTCTTCCGTCATCAAGGAGAAATCAGGGAGCAGTGCTTTGCAGTGGATTATACAGAATGTCATTACAGAAGCCAAATATCTGCTCGATAATACCGATTTAAGTATTAAGGAAATAGCGACCAAGCTCAACTTCCCCACACAATCATTCTTCGGAAAATATTTCAAGCAGTATGTCGGCATATCTCCTAAAGAATATCGGAACAAAAAGATAGGACTGTTGCCTTCTTGAGTCAGCAAAACAAAATTCTGTTCTTTCTTGATATTACATAATTTGAATTGGAATATAATCAATAAAAAAGGATTATTCGCCGATTGCGTACAATATTGATATATAATCGTCCTATTCTTATATTAAAAATGACTACCCGACGCTACCTTTGTTACCAACCGATTATTTCAGGAAGATTGCATTAGTTAAACAAGCTGTTTTACTTGGTATACTCCGAAAATAATTCATAAGTTTGTTTTGTATTAAAGGAGTCCATTGTATGTATAAGAAGTATATTCCATTTCTTTTATTATTAATTTCTACTCTTGCGTTTGGACAAAATATACACTTCCAAGCGATCGGAGTAGAAAATGGCATTTCACAACCCACAGTCACGTCTATTTATCAAGATGAATTCGGTATTATCTGGATAGGAACCAAAGATGGTCTGAATCGATATAACGGTACTGATTTCCATATATTCCGCCCGATTGAGAATGATGAAAACAGCTTGTACAATAATAACATAGGCACTATCTGTGGCGATAAAAACGGTCATATTTATATCCGTTGCAAATATGCTGTAGTAGAATATGATATTAGGAAAAACATTTTCCATACTATCCGTAATAACAATATCCAGGCCATTGACTACGGTAACTCCCAGTTATGGGTTTGTACGAGAGATTCATTGTTTACATACAACCGAACAGAAGATAAACTAGAGTATTATTACCACCTGGACAGTGCACGCATATCATGCATTACTGAAGATCATGAGGGCAATTTATATGTAGGAACGATGAATAAAGGCTTGTACATGATAGATAGTAATAAGAAATGGCTTAATTATCTTCCCGAGAAAGATATAACCTGTATTTATGAAGACTCCAAAAAGAATATTTGGGTAGGAACTAAGGATGACGGACTTTTCCGCCTGGACAGAAATGGCGTACAAATCAACTATAAAGACGGACCTTATAAAAACAGACTTTCCAGCAATTATATCCGTTGTATCGTTGAAGACAACTGGGGCAATTATTGGATAGGCACTTTTAAAGGTTTGGACAAACTGGATATCGTCAACAATATTACTCATTACAGTGAAGACAACAAGCCTTATAGCCTAAGCAATTCTTCCATCATTTGTATGATGAAAGATCAGCAAGGCACTTTCTGGATAGGTACCTACTACGGTGGAATCAACCTTTTTAATCCCGATTATGAAATCTATACTTACTATTATCCCGATGAATCACAAAAAGGTAAATTGACATCCCCTTTTGCCGGAAGAATGAAAGAGGACTCCAAAGGTGGTATTTGGATTGCAACAGAAGGTGGAGGAGTGAATTATCTCGATAGAAAGACCAAAAGCTTTATCGAATATAAACACAGTAATCAAAGTAATTCACTTGCATCCAATACAATTCAGGCTTTATATCTGGATGAAAAGAATCAGATACTATGGATAGGAACGTTAAAAGGTGGATTGGATAAGTTAAACTTGAAAACACAGAAGTTTACCAACTACAGACATGTTCCCGGAAAAAAGAACACATTGATTAATGATATAATCCGGAAAATTATTCCATATAAAGGGAACTTGCTACTGGCTACCCACAACGGCATCGGTTTATTTAATCCGGAAACCGGAGAGTGTACCAAACTATTAACGGATAGCAAACTCAACAACAGGCAAATCATTGATATGCATCTCGACAAGCATAACAATTTGTGGTTTTCCTATTATCTGGGACTGGTAAAGTATAATATAGCGACTCATAAACGGGATGAATATTTTGTTCCCAACACTTCCGAAAAAGTCATAGGAAGCAACCTTATAAACGTACTTTTTGAAGATAAAAAAGGGAATATATGGGCTGGTTCTTCCGGAGACGGGATATTTTTATATCAACCTGAAACAAATACATTCAAATCGTTCAACTCACAAAATTCAGATTTGATTAACGATTATATTCTGGATATAAACGAATCTCTTTCCGGTTATCTTTTGATAGCAAGTAATCAGGGTTTTTCCCGGTTTGACATGGAAAACGAACGTTTTTATAACTACAACAAACAAAATGGTTTTCCGATGACAGCATTGAATCCTTACGGATTGTTTGTCGCCCATGATAATGAAATATTCCTATCCGGACCTAAGATGATGATCTCTTTCTTCGAAAAAGAACTGAATTCTTATGTTAAACCTTATCAGCTGAACTTTACTTCATTGGAAGTTAACAATAAACTCATATTACCCAATGACGGCTCCGGCATCCTTTCCGAGTCAATCTTATATCAACCGCAAATCACTCTGAACCATAACCACTCCATCATCACAGTTAATTTCTCGTTATCAAACTATGTATCAGTATTAAGAAATCGGATTTACTATAAACTGGAAGGGTTTGATAAAGAATGGATGAGTGCCGGTTATCGCAAAGGGATCACTTACACAAACCTGAATCCGGGTAAATACAAGCTAATAATAAAAAGCTCTGAAGAATACTCCGGAAGGGAAAGTATTTGTAAGGAGATAGATATTGTGATAAAACCACCTCTCTATAAATCGACATGGGCGTACTGCCTTTATGGCATTATAATAATTATTTCTATATACATAATAGTAAGTTTCTATTCTTCCAAACTAAAATTGAGAGCCTCGCTCGAATATGAGAAGAAAGAAAAAAAGCAGATAGAAGAACTGAACCAGTCAAAACTTCGCTTTTTTACCAATATATCACATGAATTCCGTACTCCGCTTACTCTGATTGTAAGTCAGTTGGAAATGCTAATGGAACGGAATGATATTCAACCGTTGGTATACGGCAAATTAGTAGGCATACATAGAAATACGCTACGTATGAAACGTTTAATTACTGAACTTCTTGATTTTAGAAAACAAGAACAGGGATTCGAGAAGTTTAAATACAGCAAGCAGGATATTTATTCGTTTCTGGATGAAATCTATTTGTCCTTCAAGGAATACGCCAGAGGCAAACAGATTATTTTCGAATACTTTAATAAAGATCGTTCACTGGATGTATGGTTTGATGTAGTGCAACTGGAAAAGGTTATTTATAACTTGTTGTCGAACGCTTTTAAATATACACCTTTGGGAGGTACGGTTTCATTATCGGTACAAGAGTATGAGAACAGCGTTATGATACTTATTTCAGATACGGGAATAGGCATTGCCGAGGAAAATCTGAATAAGATATTCGACCGTTTCTATCAAGTAGACAGTCTGGACAACCAGAAAGGCACAGGTATTGGCCTGGCGCTTGCAAAAAGTATTATCGAAGCGCATAAAGGAAAAATCGGTGCCCGAAGCCGGGAAGGGAAAGGGACGACATTTGTCGTTGAGTTACCTTTGGGAGACAGCCATATTTCGGTTTCACAAAAAGTGGAGACTCCTGATATTGATTCATACTGCATTTCATTACTGAAGATGGATGATGAAAAAATAACGGAAGAGATACCGGAGGATGAAAACTTCGACAGGATGGAAGAACCTTCGAGTAAAATACTGATTGTCGAAGATAACGAAGAATTACGAGAACTGTTAGTACGTTTATTCTCCAAAGTATACTCGGTTTATGAAGCCCAAGACGGTGAAGAAGGTTTTGAAAAAACCAAAGAAGTGCAACCTGATATCGTGCTCAGTGACATCATGATGCCCAAGATGTCTGGAATAGAAATGTGCCGGATGATAAAAAGTAATTTTGAAACTTCGCACATACCTGTAATCCTACTTACAGCACAAACCGCAGAAGAATTCACTATACAAGGGTTAAAAATGGGCGCGGATGACTATATCACTAAACCTTTTAATGTGAAACATTTGTTTATGCGTTGTAATAACCTGGTAAACGGCAGAAAGCTGTTACAGAAAAAATATGCTAAACAAATGGATAACAATGTAGATATTTTGGCAACCAATGGTGCAGACCAGCAATTTATGGAACAATGTGTGATCTGTATTGAACAGAACATCGATAATCCTAATTTTGATGTAAACATGTTCGCGCAGGCTTTAAACATCGGACGTACCAAGTTATTCCTGAAACTAAAAGGAATAACAGGACAGACGCCGAATGATTTTATTTTAAACGTCAGGTTGAAAAAAGCACAAATGCTGCTGATTCAGTCAGATACTAAGACGATTTCGGAAATAGCTTATGAAGTAGGTTTCAACTCTCCAAGTTATTTCATTAAACGATTCAGAGAACTGTTCGGAATAACACCGGCACAATTCCAAAAGGGAGAAGAAAAAAAGGGTTCCGAATAAGCACTTTCCAAGTGGATCATAATTAGTGCTGTTTTTAGTTGAATCCACCAATCACGGAATAAATTTATAATCCATTTTAATACAATAATAATACTATGAGAACAAAACTATTAGGTGCTTTTTGTCTGTTATTCCCATTATTATCGGTTGCTGCCGATATTCAAAGAATAACTCCTATTACCACTGACAATAGTGTCAAAATAGAAGTAACTTTATCAGCGGAAGCGGGTGAACATTTATTGCTTGATGCTACCATTGTCGGCTCACAGAATAAAGAGAAACTATGCAACTTTTCAAAAGAATATCTCTTTACTCATAAAACCGATACGACAGTTATACTGGCTACGGATCAATTAACTCCGAAATTATGGAGTCCGGTTTCACCTGTACTTTATGATCTTACACTAAAAGCAGGGGAGCGAACTTTTCAGAAGAGAATAGGATTCAGAAAATTTGAGATGCATAACGGTACCTTCTATTTAAACGACAAACCAATCTACCTGCGAGGCAATGCCATAAACCCACCGGAACGTGGTATACCGGAACAACTAGAGCGAAGTAAAGAGTTTGCACGTGACTATGTGCGATATATGAAAAGCCTTCATATAAATATCATTCGTATCCCCGACAACCAAAATTGGATGGATGTATGTGACGAAGAAGGAATGATGATATTTGCCGGTCGGTACGGCCGTCCCAAACATGCAACAAAAACAGCTCCCCCAAAGGATTTCGAACTGTCACTTAAAACCTATAAAGAAATAGACCTAGGTCCGTTTACCTCCCATCCTTCTGTGGTAATTTATATTTTATCCAATGAAATGCCCTACGAAGGAAAAGTGGGGGATTTATACAGGGATTTTCTTACTCGAATGTATCAAGAACTTAAAAAATGGGATAGTACCCGTTTGTATATTTGTAATGCCGGCTATGGTCTAGGGAAATCAGCAGATATCTATGACGTACACAGGTATTGGGGATGGTACTATAACTCTTTCCTCACCTACCTGAATATGCGTGACAAGGATATGTGGCAAAATCCGGGAAAAGTACAGCCCATCACCTTCACGGAATGCGTGGGTAACTATACCGGTATAGACGGACGCTTTAACCTTTGTTCGAGAACCAAACAACCCGGTTCTCAAAAGTGCTGGACTGGACATTTGCCTGATGCGGAACAAGCAGAAGCCGCCATGGCCTATCAGGCATTTGTTCTGAAAAATGCAACGGAGCTATTCCGTCGCTTGAGAAGCCAGAATGATTGTCTGGCTGGCACCATGCCTTTCACAATTGTATTTCACCATTGGGACGGAGTAAGTTCTTTTGCCGAGATGAAACCTAAACCGGTCGCTAGGCAGTATCAGCTTAGCTATCAGCCTATATTATTGAGTTGGGAAAACTGGCAATCACAAGTATATGCAGGAAAGAAGCTATCGGTAGTGGCACACGTAGTGAATGACGATGATTACGGTAATGGATTGAGCGATGCCCGCCTGCATTGGTGGATTGAGCATGAAGGCAAGAAAGTGATATCGGGAGAAAATGAATTCCCTTTTATACCTTATTATGGAACCGATAAATTACCTCTTACTATCAATATCCCACAGAATCTACCCACAGGAAATTATCTATTAAAAGGAGAGATTTATTCCAAAGGTAAAAAGGTGTCATATAACGAAAGCGAATTATTTCTTGCCGGAAAAGATTGGAGCAACCCGACTGACACAGAAACAACGTTTTTTGTATATGATACTACCCCGGAACAACAGACATTGAACTGTTTACAAAGAAAGGGATATTCCGTGAAAAAGACATCCTCATTGACTAAACTTCCAAAGAATTCCACTTTTGTTATCGGTAAAGATTCGTGGGATGATAACCTTGACAGACAAACCGAAGAATTGAAAGTGTATGTCAATAAAGGCGGCCGCATTATTTGCCTTGAACAGAATCAAGCTACCGTCAACCCATCCTGGTTGCCCGTAAAGATAAAATTTCTGGAACATAGTAATAATGACCCGATTTATTTGTCACCGTCTCTAGCATATAAAGACGGCATGAATATCAATTTGGAACGTCCTTATCATCCAATTTTCAAAGGATTGACTCCACGTATGTTCAGACTATGGTCTGACTATACTTCCTATGATGAATCAAAGAATGGTTTCCCTGCCATCTATCCTGTAAATACGGGTTATGAACTGCAATCGTCTTCAATAAAGGATGTAGCAATTCTCGCCAACTATAGCCGTGCCCTGGCTGGTACGGCTTTGTCCGAGTTGTTTGTGGGGAAAGGTTCTATCCTTTTATCCGGATTTGACTTGATAGACCATTGCGAAGTAGATCCTGTAGCCGACAAACTTCTTTCCAACATGATTCAGTATATGACTGTCAATAAGAAGCATGAACGGTATGTAGCCGTAAACGATTCCATTATTTGGGGAGACTATGCCTCTGAACGGGGGATAGTTAATGCTCCCTGTAACGGTTTGATGGTGAATACGATCCCTATCATTCCAGAAGGACAGGAAAAATTACCTAAGTATAAAGTACAGGTTGATGAATATGGATATCAATATGCAGGCTCCTATGGAGGCTGGAATTCGAAACCGGGAGTGCAATATGTCACATACGGCAGACGTCCGATGGCTCCATTTACTTTCTCACGTGGAGGTAGCCCCATTGTCGATAAATCTTCAACCGTTGGCGAAGGTTACTTTTATCTGGCACTCCCTCGAAAGGCAAAGACTATGGTTACTGTATTGGAGAATCCGGTAGACGAGCCTCTTAACATCAGTCTTTCGGTCACGGATGGAACATGGGAAAAGTATATCATCCAACCCAAACAACAGTTGATTATCAGAACGAATATCTCTCATCTGAAAAACAAGATGAAAGTGACGCTGAAAGGAGACAGGCGTACCATATTATTAAAGACTATAATAAAGAAATCCCCAAAGTAACTTCCGTACAATGTTGCTTCTTAAAAGAACGATTTTTATATCTTATCATATACAAAAGCAGGATATTTGCCAATGAATTTATAATCAGGCAAACTATGAAACGCATATTATTTTCTTTATTTTTATCACTGATAACAATACTGTCCTTTGCAGCTGACGGATTTACGGTAGCAGATGTCTTTACGGACCACATGGTGTTGCAGCGAAATGCCATAATAAAGATATGGGGAGAAGCTCAAAACGGCTCACTGGTTGAGGTCCGGTTTGCAGGGCAACTTCGGAAAGTAAAAGCCATTCAAGGAAAATGGCAAGTAACATTGAAGACTGGAGAAGCCGGAGGACCCTATAAATTAGACATTATAAACGGTAATAATAAGGTTAGTTTTCAAGATGTTTTAATAGGTGACGTATGGTTGGCGGGTGGTCAGTCGAACATGGAATTCGCTTTACGCAGAGTAAAAGATGCTCAAAAGGAAATTAGTTCGGCCGACTATCCACAAATACGTTATTATAAAGTACCGAGGAAATTCTATCCGGAACAGGAAGTGTCCAAAGCATCATGGAGGATATGTTCACCGCAGACAGCACCGGAGTTTTCTGCTATCGCTTATTATTTTTCCAGGAACATACATAAAGAGTTGAATATTCCTATCGGTATCATTCAGACTCCGGTAGGAGGAACCACGGTAGAGGCCTGGACAAGCAGGACATTACTGATGTCGGACAAAGACTTCCAGCCGATAGTAAATAATTATGATAGTATAATAAGATCTTACGGACCGGATGGGTACGAAAAATTATACAACCGTTATGTTTCAAGTCTGACAGAATATCACCAGTTGAGCGCGGAACAAAAGAAGTATATAGACAAACCGGTGGAACCTATGGGAAGAAAGAATTTCCATAGACCGATAGGGTTGTCCGAGACAATGCTAAACACTGTTATTCCTTACACATTGAAAGGTTTCCTCTTTTATCAGGGAGAGTCAAACACAGCCCGCGGAGCGCAATACCGCAAATTGTTTCCTGCCATGATAAATGAATGGAGAACTGCTTGGGGACAGGGGGATATTCCTTTTCTCTTTATTCAGTTACCTAGATTCGAAACGAAAACACGTTATTGGTATGAGCTACGTGAAGCGCAATATCTCACCTCGCACTATGTAAAAAATACAGCAATGGTTGTCGCTTTCGATCAGGGTAATCCGAAAGACATTCATCCCATAGTGAAAGACACAGTAGGCTGGCGGTTATCTCAATTAGCACTAGGAAAAGTTTACGGTAAAAAAGTTGTTTGCCAGGGGCCGGAATTCAAGAAGATGACGAAAACTGCCGATGGGTCTTTGTTACTTGATTTTGCCAATGCCGGTACAGGGCTCGTTAATAAAGACAAAGCAGCAACACTTTCAGGCTTCACTGTTGCAGGTAAAGATGGTAAGTTCTATCCTGCTGAAGCAATAATCGTAGGCAAAAATCAAGTAAAGGTGAAAAATAATCTGGTGACAAATCCCGTGGATGTCCGTTACCTCTGGGTGAATAGTGCCGATATGAACTTATTTAATAAAGAAGGCTTTCCGGCATTTCCCTTCCGTACAGACAAGTATCGGTTAGCAACGGAAGGCGTATATGTTAATCCGGCGCCGGTACTACCTGACCTTGATTTGTTTCTTTTCATCGGCCAGTCTAATATGGCAGGACGGGGATACATCACAAATAACTATAAAAGTAACATTAAGAATACGTATCTGCTTACTCCCGCTGGCGGGATGGAACCGGCACGTAATCCTTTGAACAAATATTCTACGATTCGCAAACGATTGGATTTACAAGGAGTGGGGCCTGCTTATTCATTCGCAAAAGCAATTACAAATAAAACCGGACGTCCGCTAGGACTGGTAGTAAATGCCCGTGGAGGCAGTTCTATCAATTCTTGGATGAAAGGGGCAAAAGACAATTATTATGATGAAGCTCTGTCACGTATACGTCAGGCAATGAAGTTCGGTACACTGAAAGCCATTATCTGGCACCAGGGAGAAAGCGACAGTAATGTCCCAGGGACATATATATTGAAACTACAAGAACTGGTAGCCAATTTGCGCAAAGATTTAAATAATGCCAAACTCCCGTTCATTGTAGGTGAACTGGCAGAATGGAGGATAAACGGCACATCAGAAGCATTCAATGAAATGCTACGAACAGTTCCCCAACATATTCCTTATTCTTATTGTGTGTCATCCAAAGAGTTAGTTCCCTTGATTGACGAGAATGATCCTCACTTCAGTGCAGACAGCCAAATAATCCTGGGCCGAAGATATGCTGAAGCTGCTTATAAGGCTTGTTACTCTGAAGAATAAATACATACCATAAAATACAAAAGATTTATGTACCTTAGAAAATGTTTGGTTTTAGTTTATGGAGCCATGGTTATACCTTTCGTGGGTATATCTGCTGATAATGTGAATGTGGCATTACACAAACCGGTAATAGCTTCTTCACAACAAAAAGAATTTCCTGCATCCAATGTAACTGACGGAGTTATTTCGCGCAAATCTTCCTGGACAAGTGCCAAAGGCGCTCGTACTCCGCATATTCTTGATCTTAATTTGCAAAAATATTATGATATCGACAGGGTAATTATCTACACGGGAATTCCTGAACCGGAAAAGACGGAACAAGAGAAAGGACAAGCTCCCGGCTTCTGGGCGATGAAGAACTTCAAAATTCAGTATTGGGACGATGCAAACTGGACAGACTTGCCTAATACGGAATGTACGGAGAACCGGTTGGATAAAATCGAATTTACATTTACCCCACAGCTTACTACTTTCCAGCTTCGACTAATCTCTACTGATGGGGAACCTGTTACCATCAATGAGTTTGAAGTATATGGCAAAGAAAAGAAAAATATGATTGCTCCTGTTATACGGAATGAATTGCCAGATAGAGTTCATAAAGAATTTCCTAAGGACATGCTTGTAACAGTCAATAAAAATGTGATAGGCAATACCATGAAATACGTGGCTTACAATCAAGGATATTATATGCCCGGCAGCAACATCTCAGGTTGGCTTGAATATTCTAATGTAAACAGTTTACGCGTATGGACATCCATGAATGATTATGTACCCGAAGAGGCAGTAAATTATCAGAAGAACTTGAATACACTAGAAGAGTTTGAAGCGTACAAACATGAATTACGGAGTAATCCTGAAAAAAATAACTTCATCAAATGGAAACCGATTTTGGAAAGATGCCGCAAACAACAATTCTCAACCAATTCAATGGTATTTGAATATGCTTTACTTGAATTGAAACGCTTGAACATAGACGTAGTCCTACAGATGAATTCAACAGACTTTGACCATACATGGAGCAATAAATGGAAACAATGGCAACGCTTTTATGCCCTGGCATTTTATGCAGCCAAAACAGGTGACGTGACAATGTTCGCCATGCAGAACGAACCTAATCACCGACATTCCGGTCCGATGAAAATCACACAATATGTAGATGCCATGAAAATTGTGTCAGATGCTATATATTGTGCTATACAGGACGTAAACAAACTCTATGGAAAGCATCTGAAATCACGTTTTGTAAGTCCTGTTACGGCAGGCTCCAACGCAAACTGGTGGGCGGAGGTTGTGAAAAGCTTGCGTATCGATTATCGGGGATTACCTTCTGACAGAGACTTGCTGGACATATTCTCGACACACTCTTATAATCTTCCGGCAGCAGGATATGTATCCAAGGTTTCAGACATACGGAAGATCATAGTAGATAATCATCCTTTAAACCGCTCTCTTCCGATAGTGTATACTGAAACCGGGCGTTGGATGAATGCCTATCTCATTGACAAATACGAGACGATGGACTCCCCTTCCCTATTTACCGAATGGGCAGGTGAATATACCAACAATACTCTTAACCAGGGGTATGGTATGTGGGCCTTCAAATTTGCCAACACAACCAGCAACACCTATCCGCGTGGCATTAAATCGGGACATCATTTTATCTGGCAAGGCAAGAGAATCGTAGAAGATGCTTACAACAACGTAGCATTGGGGAAGAAAGTCATTGATTTGACCTCTTCACATCCTGCACAAGTGAAAGTGATCACCGACGGCAACAAGACCGACGCCTCCATGTGGACATCTGTGAATACAGACGAAAAGAAATGCCTCGAAATAGATTTGGGAAAGAGTTATTCTTTAGGTGCGGCCGTAGTCTATACCGGCTCGGAATACGGAGTCTACACAGGTCCGGACCGCGTGAAGAATTTCCGGTTGCAATATTGGGAGGGTACCGGTTGGAAAGATATTGAAGAAACGATTGAAAACAATGCTCGCTATACGCAATCTTTCTTTCTATTTAAGACTCCTGTGACAAGTTCGAGAATTCGTTTTATTGCTACCGATAAGGGCAGTATCAAGGTAAGGGAGATAAAATTGTTTGATGAAGAATCAGTAAAAAACATCCCGGAATCTTATGATATAAGTGGCATTCAGCGGACGGGACAGGTAGTCCGGCTTTTTGCAAAAGGTTTTAAGGACGAACGGCCGCTATTGGAAACGGTAAAATCAGTCCCCGATAATGAGGTAGATGCATTAACCTCTTACAACCCGGAAGAAATGCGATATTATATATGGCTTGTACAACGTAAACTCTCGCCAAACACGCTGACTTTGAATTTAAAATCATTAAACCTCCCCACCGGTACAAAGGTATTTGCCGAAAAAGTAAGTGCGGATGCCTATGGCGAAGTGGTGTGGTCAAAAGAAATTTCCGAAAACGGACAACTATCGTTCGAACTACCGGCTCAAAGTGTGATGCTTCTTACTATCCCCGCTCGCAAAAATACGCCTTGCACTTTGATTGCTACAGCAGACGCTACTATAAAAAATGGCAGTAATAGCGAAAAGAACTTTGGCAAAATAAAAAAGATGAGTGTAGAAATGAACGCTTCACAGATTAATCACAATCAGGTCAGC
Source organism: Bacteroides luhongzhouii (assembly GCF_009193295.2). Lineage (NCBI taxonomy): Bacteria > Pseudomonadati > Bacteroidota > Bacteroidia > Bacteroidales > Bacteroidaceae > Bacteroides > Bacteroides luhongzhouii. The sequence goes on from NZ_CP059973.1 coordinate 5,699,971, forward strand.
TACATCAAATTCGACTTATCCAAAGTAGATAATATAAATGCGGCACTACTGCAGATTTATGGTAATTCGCCGGACAAGTATTCATATCGTTTCCATGTCTATGCCTTAGACAACTGCGATTGGAATGAAATGTCCTTAAATTGGAATAACGCTCCTAACCTGGATAGGGAACAAATGCGTATAACCCAAGTAGGGAACACCGCACATGTAGCGGGAGAAATCGTAGTCAATAAAAATGCTTCATATCATCAGCTCGATGTTACTAAACTGATACGTAAGTGTAAACAGAAAGAGATCACTTTCGTATTGATAAGGGAGCTCCGACAATTGGGTGATGATTCGGACAATGGTAAAAGTTGCTATTTGGATACGAAAGAGTCTAACCATAAGCCGATATTATCTATCTGGTAACATAAAACAGATAACCGTATGATTTTGCTCTCTTTTCGTACAATCCTCTTATATTATATTTCTTTTTTTGAAGACTTTTGCTCAGCATATTCAATAATTAAATCTTATGTATAAATGAAAAACAATCAATTAAAACTAATCTTGCCGGCTATTTTTCTAATGATTATGGTAGGCATACATGCGCAAAATGTACGAGTGACAGGTGTTGTGTCTGATGCACAAAGCCCATTGATTGGTGTGAATGTCCATGTGAAAGGAGGTACAACCGGTGTGATTACCGATATGAATGGAAAATATTCTATTGAGGTACCTTCCAATGCCACACTTGTATTCTCCTATATAGGTTATGCAGATCAAGAGCATAAAGTAGGTAATCGGAAAATTATCAATGTAACCATGTCCGAAGACTCTAAATTACTGGAAGAAATCGTGGTAGTGGGGTACGGTTATCAAAAGAAAAGCGATATCGCCACTTCCGTTGCTTCCGTCAAGACCGATGAAATGAAAAGTTTCCCGGCAGGAAATGTGGGAGATATGCTCCGTGGACGTGTAGCGGGAGTTAATGTAACAAGTTCATCAGGCAGGCCCGGATCTGCTCCTACCATCACCATCCGTGGAAACCGTTCTATCAGTGCACAAAACACGCCATTGTACGTTATTGATGGTTCAGTATCAAGTAGTGAAGAATTCAGTACTTTAAGTGCGGAAAGCATTGAGTCTATCGAAATTCTGAAAGATGCAGCTTCTCAAGCCATTTATGGTGCACGGGCCAGCGACGGTGTAATTCTAGTAACAACCAAACGTGGTATGCAAGGTAAAATGGAAGTGAATTATAACGGTTATGTAGGTATTCAGTCTTTATGGCGTAACTTCGATTTTTATTCTCCACAAGAATATATGATGCTGCGAAGAGAAGCAATGGCAAACGATAAAGGCATTATTGACGCCCGCGAAATTTCTATTTCTGAGGCTTTGAGCGACGAAATAATGAGTGAAGTCTGGGCGAATGGAGAGTTTGTCAACTGGGAAGATCTGATGTTGAAGAATGCCCTTTACCAGAACCATGATTTAACCGTACGTGGCGGAACTGATAAACTCCGTGTTTCAGCCGGCCTCAATTACTTTGATCAAGACGGTATGGTAACGACCGGTTCGGGATATAAAAAAGCTGCTTTCCGCCTAAATGTAGACTATAAAGTGAACAAATGGGCTAATTTCGGAGTGAATACTTCTTACGCATTATCCAAAAGTGAACGTGAAGATGGAAATTTTACGGAGTTCATTACCCGTACTCCGCTGGCTAAAGTATATAATGCAGATGGTAGTTATACCAAATATATCGACACAGCCAACGATGTAAACCCACTTTACAGAGCACAGAATTATGCACGCGAAATAACGAATAACAGCTACCGTGTCAATATCTTCCTGGAATTGAAACCTTTCAAAGGATTTAATTATCGTTTAAATACTTCTTTCTATAACAGACAGCAAGAAGATGGAGAAGTGAAAGGTGTCAATTATCCCGGTGGAGGGGCAACTGCCAAACTAACCAATAACGAACAGAGAAATTATCTGATAGAAAACATCTTCACTTATGAGGTTCCGATAAAAAAACAACAGCATAAACTAACGCTTACTGCCGTACAGTCAGTAGACCATTCTCAAACGAAAGGACTGGGATATGCTACCAGTGACTTACCTGTAGACATGGACTGGGATTTTATATCCAACGGTCAATTTTCCGGCACACCTACGAGAACATTCTCTGAAAATAACTTAGTATCTTTCATGGGACGTGCTTCTTATATCTTTATGGATAGATACATTATGAATGTAGCTATCAGACGAGATGGTTCAAGCCGCTTCGGCAAGAACAACAAATGGGGTACATTCCCTTCTGTAGCCCTGGCATGGCGTGCAAACGAAGAAAGTTTCCTGCGTAATGTGTCATGGATCGATAATTTAAAACTTCGTTTGAGTTATGGCATTGTAGGTAACCAAAATGGAATTGGCAACTATACAACACTTGGTTTAACAGATCAAGAACGCTATGAATTCGGTGACAACTCATATATGGGTTATCTTCCCGGAAAAGAGCTTTCAAACCCTAATTTAAAGTGGGAACAATCACGCACAGCCAATATAGGTCTTGATTTTGGCTTCTTCAACAATCGTTTGTCAGGTACAATTGAATACTATAATACCAGAACGACAGACCTGATCGTTAAGCGTGAAATAAACTCTGTCTTAGGATATGAACAGATGCTTGATAATTTGGGAGAAACCAAATCACATGGTATTGATATCAGTATCAACGGTGACGTCTTCCGTACAAAGGATTTTACATGGAGTTTGGGGGCTAATTTCAGTCAGTATGCAAATGAAATAGTAAAGATAGACAATCAGGTTGATGAAAACGGTAAACCGCTGAGCCAACCGGGTAATAGTTGGTTTGTAGGTAAACCTATACATGTTTATTATGACTATTTACCAGACGGTATCTATCAGTATGAAGATTTCGATATCAAACGAAATGCTTATGGCAAATTGGAATATACATTGAAACCGACAATTGATACCGATGGCGATGGTATAGCTGATAAAGCCTTGACACGCGAAGATAATGTTGCTCCGGGATCTGTAAAGATTAAAGATGTAAATGGCGATGGAAAAATAAATGCTGATGACCGTACACCTATCTCCAGAGATCCGGACTTCACACTCTCCCTAAATACAACTCTCAAATGGAAAGGTTTTGATTTCTATATGGATTGGTATGGTGTGTCCGGTCGTAAAATCAGAAATGGCTATCTCTCCGAATCCAATAGCGGTGGTTCTTTACAGGGAAAACTAAATGGCGTGAAGGTAAATTACTGGACCCCATTCAACCCTTCTAACGAATTTCCGCGACCTAGTCATAACACAAATGTCACTTATCATGGTTCCCTGGCAATTCAGGATGCTTCTTATATCCGCTTACGTACCTTACAGCTGGGGTATACTTTCCCGACAACCTGGATAAAAAAACTCCAGCTCCAGAAATTAAGAGTATATGCTACAGCAACCAATCTTCTGACATTTACAGACTTTTTGTCTTATAGTCCGGAGTTGACACCGGGTGCATATCCTGAATCAAAACAGTATGTATTTGGAATTAATGTTTCATTCTAATAAAATCCCGCAGAATATGAAAAATAAATTATATATAGCAGCTTTGACAATATCTTCCATTACGCTATTGTCTTCTTGTGAAGATTTCCTGAACCTCAAATCAAAAACAGACATTACTACTGATTATCTGACCACTTCCCCTGACGGACTGTATCGCGCAGCGATAGGATTGTATAGCTTGGACAGAGAATTAGCAAAAGGAGACGGAAGCGGCGGTAGCAACCTTTATATAGTAACAATGTGTGATTACAGCACTGATATTATGGCTTTTCGCGCAGGAACAAGTACTGCAATCGCCAAACTACAGAATTTCATGCCCAATAACAGTGATGTAGAATCATTTTGGCAACACTATTATTTCATCATTGGCAAAGCCAATGAGATTATCACCGGAGCGGAACAGTTGGGATTTGACGATCCTGTGACTACCCGCGCATGGGGTGAAGCTAAATTTTTCCGTGGACGTGCATATTTTGAACTATGGAAACGTTTTGAACGTCTCTATCTAAATACAATTCCTACTACAGTAGATAATTTGGAACGTGATTTCCATCCAGTTTCCACAGAACAGATATTTACTCAGATCAAGACAGATTTGGATGATGCTGTCAATGCACTCGAGTGGGGAATACCCAATAATGACTATGGCCGTGTTACCAAAGCTACAGCCAAACACGTGAGAGCACAGGTGGCCATGTGGGAAAAAGACTATGATAAGGCTATTGAAGAGTGCGAGGATATATTCAGAGATGGAACAATGTACTCTATGATGTCCAAAACAGGGGACGTATTCAACAGTGCAGACATGCGTTCCGCCGAAGTTTTATGGTCTTATCAGTTCTCTGAAAATATGGGTGGAGGCGGAACCGGTACCCCATTGATGGGACACCGTGCCGCAATTATTACCACTACCCGTTCCCAAGCTAATCCAGATTGTACATTTGAAGCTGCCCAAGGCGGATATGGATGGGGACGTGTTTATCCAAACACCTATCTGTTCAGTCTGTATGATAAAGAAAAAGACAATCGTTATAAAGATCTTTTCATCCATACTTTTTACTATAATGACCAAAGTAAATCTAATTATGGACAGGAAATCCCTAAAGATTTATATGGTAAGGCGGCAGGTTATATGGAAAGACTGCACCCGATGTCAAAGAAACACTTTGACCAATGGACCAATGCGACACAACCAGACCGTACGAGCAGTTTCAAAGACCTGATTGTTTATCGCTTAGCCGAAACTTATTTAATGTGTAGTGAAGCCTATTTCCATCGTGATGGTGGCGACAGTCCCAAGGCTATAGAGTACTACAACAAAACTTGGGAAAGAGCAGGTAATATTCATGAAAACGGTCCATTAACCCTCAATATGCTCCTGGATGAATATGCCCGTGAACTACACTTTGAAGGAGTACGCTGGTCATTGTTAAAACGCCTTGGTATTTTGGGCGAACGCGTTCGTCAACATGGAGGTGACCTTATGCTGGAAGACCCGTATCTGGATAAAGACTATGCCGAATGCCGCCAGAACTTTGTATTAGGCAAACATGAAACATGGCCTATTCCACAAACGCAGATTGACTTAATGGGAACTAATGTCTTTCCGCAGAGTGATCCATGGAAATAAAAAGAAACTGATTTTAATTTATAAATCTGTAAAAGAATCGTAGTATGAAAAGACTAACATTGATTTCATTGATTCTGAGTATGGTATTGACCTCTTGTAAAGAGTACGGTGAAGTAAGAATCATGCCTGAATTTAATAATAGCGGAACAGAGGTTGAACTCTACAAAAATGAAGGTTCCTCAAAAACAGTGGTAATATCCACTACAGCAAATGAAGTGACAGCTGACTACAATGCCAACTGGCTCTCGGTAGATGCCAATAAACAACGTATCATCTATACAGCCCTTACGACTAACGAAACCGGTGAGGTGCGCTCTGCCACCGTCAAGTTAAATGCCGGAGAATTCTCTATGGAGGTGACGGTAAACCAGTTAGCGAAAGACGAGTCGGAAGTGAAGACATTAAAAGTCGGACAATTAACGGAAGATGGCCTTGGAATGATATTCTGGGTCGATCCAGATAATCAAGAAGCAGGTAAAGCCATTTCATTAGAACGTTGGGGCGGTAATCCGTTTGAAGCATCCATCAAATTGCACAATGCTTTCTCCATGATAAATGGTATCGAAAATACAGCTCTGTATACTGATGCCGGCAACAACGACGCAGCTGCTCTATGTACAAATTTGGGAGAGGGATGGTATCTGCCTGCATCTGAAGAATTAGGAGATTTATTTGATATCTATAACGGAATAGCACGCGACAATGGATTTACAAATGCTACACCCAATCAAATCAGTGATGCTGAAAAGGCCTCCCGTGCTACATTTGATAAAAATTTAACCGACCTTGGAGGGGCAGTAATAAACGCAGCCGCAGAAAACGGTAACGGAGAAAGTTACTGGTCGAGTACGGAAAACGAAGACGGACAGAAAGCACGCTATGTACGTTTTGGAAAATACGGAATGGATTATGGTGCCAAAACAGGTACAAGCCGTTTTGTACGTGCCATGAAAGTAATCGGTGACTATAAATTCCCTGAAGAACCTGCGACCTTATCTGTTTCACCAATGCAGATAGAACTGACAAGTGAAGAAGGGGCTACAGCAGATGTCACAGTTAGCACAAACAAACCGTCGTTTGCATATGTCATTGAAGGTAACGGCAATACATGGCTTTCTGCAGTACAGAATGGAGATAAAATTAAATTTACAGCTTTATCTAAAAATAACAATGACGAAGCCCGTACAGCTATCGTAACAATAACAGCCGGCAACGGCGATGCTCAAACTACAGCAACAGTAACCATAAGACAACAGAAAGAACAAACGGAAGCTGCTGCTTTCCAAATAGGAGATTTTGTAAAAATGGATGGTGGTACAGAACTGACTGAAGGCGGTATCGTATTTTGGGTAGAGGGTAACAATGCTAAAATTCTGTCTTTAAAGCGTAGTGCCACTGCCATAAATTGGGCTAACGAAGGATTTACAGACGCATTAGGTTTAACAGATCAGGAAGATGGTGAGGCTAATACTCAAAAGATGAGAGAGAGTGGCATAGCTGCTAATATTCCGATTCTGGAATATTGTAAGGATGGTTGGTATTTACCTGCGAGAAATGAAATGGAAGCGGTATTTAATGCATATAACGGCGGCCCTTCACAAAGTAGCGGGCTGAAGCCTGATGCTATCAAACAGGAAGAAAAAGACGCTCGTGCAGCCTGGGATAAAATCCTCACTGATAATGGAGGTGATGTTATGAACGGAAAAGCTGACAATACTGCTGGTGACAGCTATTTCACCAGTACGGAAGCGGATGATGCCTCAAAAGTATTCTATGTACGTTTCGGACAGTGGAATCCCGGTTTGACCGGTGCCAAATATGCCAAATCTCCTGCAAGGTATGTACGTTGTATTCGAAAAATTTCCAAGTAAAATCCCTTAAAGAAAACAATTATGAAAGTTTATTCATTCTATATCAAAGCATTGTTAGTTTGCCATGCCATACTCGCTTCATGTACAGATTATGTAGTGAAAGATCCTAATTTTATGCCGCCGGATGTTGTTGTTAATGACGACACTGGTAACAATGACATCATTGAAGGATTACCGACTCCCGGAGAAATGCAACCTTATAGTCCTTCACTCTTAGGCAAGCCTTATCGTCCGATAAAAGTTAAGTATTCCAATGAATTTCCACCAGTGACTAAATGGACGGAGAGTAATACCCGTATTGTCGCTTACATGGGAGAATACAAACCTATCATTAAATCAGAAAGTGATTACAAAGCCATTACGAATAAGTATGGTAGTTTCGTTTCAGGAACCAAACAACAAGCCACAGGGCGTTTTTATGTAAAAAAAGTGAACGGTCGTTGGTGGATTATCGACCCTGAAGGTTATCCACATTATGAGAGAAGTGTCACTTCCATGCGTTATGGTTCTTCGGCACGCAATAAGGAAGCATGGAACAAACGTTTTGGCACTGACGCCAAATGGATAGCAACATCACAAGCCGAATTGGCTAGTATCGGTTTCCACGGTACAGGAGCCTTTTGCACGAATACATATGGAAAGATTCAAACTCATAATTCTTCCATTCCTAATTCTCCGTTAACGTTGACTCCCTCATTCGGATTTTTAGGACAATTCAGGTCACAAAATGGTCATACTTATCCAGGCAACACATCGGATAATGAATTGGGGCTGGTACTTTATGATGACTGGGCCGATTTTTGTAAGAAATATGTAAATACGTCTTTAGCTCCTTATTTGCAGGATGCCAACGTATTGGGTTTCTTCTCGGACAATGAAATCAATTTCTCATCACAGAATTCCAGGATTTTAGACCGTTTTCTAGCACTTACAGATAAAACTGACGTAGCCTATCTAGCGGCAAAGAAATTTATGGATGAGAAAGGGGCAACGGGAGTGACAGATAACCTGAACAGTGAATTTGCAGGACGGTTAGCCGAAATTTACTATAAAGGAGTAAAGGATGCCATTAAGGAGGCTGACCCGGACATGATGTATCTGGGCACACGCCTGCACGGTACTCCCAAATATATGAAAGATGTGGTGGCCGCCGCAGGTAAATACTGTGACATCATATCCATCAATTACTACAGTCGTTGGAGCCCGGAACTGGACTCGTATGTTAAAAACTGGGGAGAATGGACAGATACTCCATTCCTAGTTACCGAATTTTATACAAAAGGACAGGATTCCGATTTGAATAATCTATCAGGGGCCGGGTTCACGGTTCCGACTCAGAACGATCGAGCATATGCTTATCAACATTTTACACTTGGATTGCTTGAAGCAAAAAATTGTGTGGGATGGCATTGGTTCAAGTATCAGGATGACGACGGTACGGATAACAGCGGAAAACCGGCTAATAAAGGAGTGTATGACAATCATTATGAGATGTATCCTTACTTGGGCAAGTTTATGCAGGAAGTGAATTACAATGTCTATAATCTAATTGAATATTTCGACAAATAGAATAAGTTTATAATAAAAGGAACAAGTATAAATCCTTTAAAATGATGGTAATGAAAAATAGAAAGAAAATGTTAATTATAAGTCTGACTCTGCTGGCCGGTTTTACCTGTTCGGCAGGGACAGTGACAAAGGGCATGAAGAAGGTCATTGATGACGCTCTTGATTTTTCTGTCAAACAGTCAATGTCCATGTTCAATGAGATGAAAGATCAAAAAGGCATACTTCCGAGAACAGCGGAAAATGGCAAGATGATTACATGCGAATCTGCCTGGTGGACAAGTGGCTTTTATCCGGGTAGCCTTTGGTATTGTTACGAATATAGTAATGACCCTCAGATAAGGGCTGCCGCAGAAGAAATGACTTCACGTGTGGAAAAACAGAAATATACAACCAGTAATCATGATGTTGGTTTTATCATCAATTGCAGCTTTGGAAATGGGTATCGTCTCACGCACAATGAAACATATAGGGAAGTAATAGAGACTGCTGCAAAATCATTGTCGACCCGTTTTCATCCGGTAACAGGATGCACCCGTTCCTGGAATAGCAAAAAATGGCAATTCTCTGTTATCATTGATAATATGATGAATTTGGAACTACTCAATGTAGCCTCTTCCCTAACCGGAGACAACACTTACTATAATATGGCCAAATCGCATGCAGACCAGACAATGATTAATCATTTCCGCCCTGATGGAAGTTCGTACCACGTGGTAAGCTATGACACGATTACGGGAAAAGTTCTGAATCAAGTGACACATCAGGGAGTAAACGATCAGTCTTCTTGGTCACGTGGACAAGCATGGGGCTTATATGGCTTTACAATGATGTACCGGCAGACCGGTAAAAAAGAATATTTGAATCACGCTATCAAGATTGGCAAATTCATTATGAATCATCCGCGTCTGCCTAAGGATAAGATTCCTTATTGGGATTTCGATGCTCCCAACATTCCTAAAGAAGACCGTGATGCCTCTGCTGGTGCCATCATGGCATCAGCCTATGTAGAATTGAGCACTTATGTAGAAGGGGAACTAAGCAAACAGTTCCTCACAATAGCCGAACAACAGATAAAATCGTTAGCTTCTCCTGCTTATCGCGCAAAAAAAGTAGGCGATAATAACCATTATATTATCAAACATTGTACGGGCTTCATGGCTAAACAATATGAAATTGATGCCCCTCTGACTTATGCAGACTATTATTTTATAGAGGCATTAATCAGATATAAAAAACTACTGGAAAATCGTCCGGTAGTTGAAACAATAACAGCTTTCTCGGAGAATTCGGACCGTTCTCTCTGGTTAAGTTCACTCCATCGCATTTCCTACCCGCTGTTAACGAACATGGCAAAAGGGGAACTTCGGAAGAATATGCCAGTTGAATCTATCGCTGCTGATATACAAAAAAGAAAAGAGGTTACGCATTTGGAGGCTTTAGGAAGATTAATTACCGGAATCTCAACATGGTTGGAATTAGGACCAGACAATACGATAGAAGGCAAACTACGTGCTGAATATATTGATTTAGCCTTGAAATCCATTTCTAATGGAGTAAATCCACAATCTCCTGATTATCTGAACTTCAATAACGGACGCCAACCATTAGTCGATGCTGCATTTCTTGCTCACGGCTTGCTTAGAGCACGCACGCAATTATGGGACAAACTTGATAAGACGACTCAAGAACGAGTCATTAAGGAACTTAAATCATCGAGAGTAATAAAGCCTTCTGAAACCAATTGGCTATTTTTCGCAGCAATGGTGGAGGCTGCCTTGAAAGAATTTACCGGCGAATGGGAATATGAGCGTGTAAAATACGCTTGCGATCGTTTTGCACAATGGTATAAAGGGGACGGTTGGTATGGTGATGGTGCTGATTTTCACCTGGATTATTACAATAGCTTCGTCATACATCCCATGATGGTCGAAGTTTTGGAAATAATGAAGAAAAACGGTATAGAAAGCTCTATACCTTATGATCTTGAACTCGAACGTTATGCACGCTATGCCGAACAACAAGAAAGACTGATATCACCCGAAGGTACATTTCCAATAGTAGGTCGTTCATTGGCTTATCGATTCGGTGCATTTCATGCATTGTCTGATGTTGCCTACAGGAAATTGCTTCCTGAAAGGGTAAAGCCGGGCCAAGTAAGATCCGCTTTGTCCGCTATCATCAATCGTCAGGTTAATGCACCCGGAACATTTAATCCTGAAGGCTGGCTACGGGTAGGTTTTGCCGGATATCAACCCCATATAGGTGAGACATACATATCGACAGGCAGTCTGTATCTATGTACAGCCGTATTTATCGCTCTTGGTTTACCGGAGTCTGACGAGTTTTGGTCTTCTCCTTCTGCAGATTGGACCTGTAAAAAAGGCTGGGCTGGTGTTGATTTAAATGTAGATAAAGCCTTGAAAAAATAGGATAAAAAGAAGGACATTCATGAAAAATATATTATCTATTTTATTTGCTTCAGTAGTTTTGTTTTCCTGCTCAGAGAATAAATCAGTAAGAAAACAAACGACCTTCTGTAATCCGATCAATCTGGATTATGGCTGGGGAAACTTTCAGACAAGAGAAAAAAAAGCCCGTTCCGCAGCCGATCCCGTCATCGTATTGTTTAAAAACAAATACTACTTGTTTACCACGATGGACATTGGTGGTTATCGCGTATCTGACGATTTAATCACATGGAAGAATATATACTTTAATCCGGAGGTAAAGACGTCGGCTCTTGATGTCGATCATTATGTAGCACCTGCCGTGGCAGCCGACGAAAACTATGTATACTTCATTAATTTCACCAGAGACCGTACCAAGAAAACGGTAGATGTCATTCGCTCATCCGATCCGGAAAATGGGAAATGGGAAAAATGTGGCGAAGTAAGACGTATGGCCGATCCTTGTTTATTTATTGACAATGGGCGCTTCTTTTTCTATTATGGTTTAGGTGGAACTCAATCTACTACTTTCTTCGAAGTAGATCCTGCCACATTCAAAGAGATAGAAGGCTCTAAAAAGGTCTTGAGAGAATATGTAACAGATATCAATCAGTGTAAATCGGGCTATCATTTTGGACGTAGAGAGTTGTATGATGAAATTGATGCCTCTGCCTGGCAGGGAAAATTCTCCAAAGTACCATGTCCTGAAGGTGCATGGATTGTGAAGAACAAAAACAAATATTACCTGCAATATGCCACTCCAGGTACTATCTGCAATTGGTATTGTGATGTGGTTCTGGAGAGTGATAGTGTAAATGGTGGTTTTGTAGAACAAGCTTATAATCCTGTATCTCTAAAAGTCGGTGGTTTTATCGGAGGAGCCGGACATAGTTGTGTATTTAAAGACAAATACGAAAATTGGTGGCAAGTCACCTCCATGTGGGTGGGTAATCATGACGAATTTGAAAGAAGAATAGGTTTATTCCCTGTTTCTTTTGATGATAAAGGAAGAATGAGAACCCATACTGTCTTAGGGGATTATCCCATGTCACTACCTCAAAAGAAATTCAATCCTCAAGATATTTCCGCTTTTGGCTGGATGCTCCAATCCTATCATAAAAAGAGTACGGCGTCTTCTTCATTACCGGGTTTCGAACCGGAAAAGGCAGTGGATGAAAATGTTCGCACCTGGTGGTCGGCTACAAGTGGCAAAGTAGGTGAATATTTCATAATGGACTTAGGCAAGAAGATTCGTATGAATTCCGTTCAGATAAACTTTGCTGAACAAGACATAAACCCTGATGCTCCCAAAGAAACAGATTATCACGCTTATAAGCTATACGTATCCGACAATGGAAGAGATTGGAAACTAATAGTGGATAAATCAAAGAATATGGTTGCCATACCGCATGAATATGTTGAATTCCCTAAGCCGATAGAAACTTCTTTTGTTAAAATAGAGAATGTCCATACTCCCAAAGAAGGCAAGTTTGCTTTATTGGATTTACGCGTGTTCGGTTTCGGCTATTCGGACAAACCGGAAATTGTAAAAGAGCTGTCAGTAAAAAGAAACAAAGACGATGAAAGATATGCTTCGCTTAGCTGGAATAAAGTATCCGATGCTGATGGTTATCTTGTTCGCTTTGGTTATCAGCCCGATTTCCTTAATCAATGCATCCAGGTCAAAGATAAAGAAACGACCGATTTACAGCTCCACATCCTTACCAAAGGCGTACAGTATCATTACCGCGTTGACAGCTATAATGACAGTGGAATTACAGAAGGTATCGTTATCTCTGAATAAAAAGATATGAACAAGAAACTGCTTATTTACCCCCTACTCTTTTCTGCCGGGCTATTGCAAGCCCGGCAGAAACCTAATGTTGTGATTATTTTTACAGACGATCAGGGTTATCAGGACCTTGGTTGTTATGGTTCGCCATTGATACAGACACCCTTTATTGACCGCATGGCAAAGGAAGGCATAAAGTTGACAGATTTTTACGTATCATCTTCCGTATCAAGCGCCTCACGTGCAGGACTTCTGACCGGCAGATTAAATACACGGAACGGAGTAAAAGGGGTATTTTTTCCCGAATCTGAAGGCATGCCTTCGGAAGAAATCACTTTAGCCGAAGCATTGAAAGAGCAAGGTTACACAACCGGTTGCTTTGGCAAATGGCATTTAGGTGATTTAAAGGGACATTTACCCACAGACCAAGGATTTGACTACTACTATGGTATACCATACAGTAATGATATGTATATCGGCCCTTCCCAGCAATTTGCTTCCAATGTAACCTTCAGAGAAGGCTATAATTTGTCAAAAGCCAAAGAAGACCAAGAATTTGTGAGAACTTCCGGTAGAGCAGATATAAAAAAAAGGTTGAACAACGCTTCTCCACTATTTGAAGGAGATAAAATTATTGAGTATCCCTGCGACCAGTCTACTACCACCCGACGTTATTTTGATCATGCCATAGATTTTATAGAAAATAATCCGGAGCAACCTTTCTTCGTCTATATCACACCGTCAATGCCTCATGTACCGTTATTTGCCTCCGAGCAATTTAAAGGTAAAAGCAAACGAGGACTCTACGGTGATGTTGTAGAAGAAATTGATTGGAATGTAGGCCGTTTACTCGATTACCTGGACAAAAAGAAATTAGCAGAAAACACTTTAGTTATTTTCGCGTCGGATAACGGACCGTGGTTGTCTTTCAAAGAAGACGGAGGTTCCGCTGAGCCATTACGAGGCGGTAAGTTCTCTTATTATGAAGGAGGTGTCAGAGTTCCTTGTATCCTCCGTTGGAAAGGGAATATACCTGCCGGTGTAACTAGTGACGCAATAGTTGCCAGCATCGACCTTTTTCCTACAATCATGCACTATGCAGGTTGCCAATCCTTCAAACAAAAGATTGACGGTATAAATATTTCATCCTTTCTCAAAAATCCCTCTCTACGGTTACGTGACGAATATGTTTATGTAAAAGGTGGTGAAGTTCACGGTATACGCAAAGGGGATTGGGTCTATTTGCCTAAAACAGGTAATAGTAAGTTTAAAATAGGAGATGTTCCCGAATTGTTTAATCTAAAACAGGACATCGGAGAATTGAATAATCTTCATCTACAATATCCGGACAAAGTAAAAGAGCTGCAGGAAGTGATGAAGAAGTATCAATCAACTTCTACTATGCCATATACACAAGTACGTGATACTCTTAATGATGACAGACAATATTGGATTCAGACACTCGTGAAAATAGCTGATCCGGTGATAAGCAATCTTAGCAAAGACCAACTGAAAAAGAATATTCCTGTCGGGCGTTCGTCATCAGCTTTGGCCAGCAGCCGGGAGTTTATCACTCACATGGAGGCTGTAGGCAGAACTATCGCAGGAATAGCACCTTGGTTGGAACTTGGACCGGACAATACTCCGGAAGGCAAGCTACGTGAAAAATATATTAAAATGACGTGCAAGGCTCTGGCAAACTCTGTAAACCCGGAATCAAATGATTATTTCAACAGCACAGCTACCCGTCAGATATTAGTAAACAGTGCATTCTTAATACAGGGGTTATTGCAAGCACCTACACAGTTATGGGGGAATCTGGATGACACCACCCGTAAAAGACTCATTGAACAGTGGAAATCGACCCGTACGATGAAACCAGGAAATAACAATTGGTTGTTATTTTCTGCTATGGTGGAATGCGGATTAAAAGAATTTTCCGGAGAATGGAATTTTCCGACAGTAGAAAGAGCCTTGACGTCTCATAGAGAATGGTATAAAGGAGATGGAGTTTATGGAGATGGGGCAGATTTTCATTTAGATTATTATAATAGCTATGTTATCCATCCTATGTTACTGCAAATCCTGAAAGTGACAGTAAAACAGAAACCGTCCTTCCAGTCATTTCTGAATGAAGAATGGATACGATTTATTCGTTATGCCGAAATTCAAGAGCGCATGATAGCTCCCGATGGCAGCTATCCGGTACTAGGCCGTTCAGTTAGTTACCGTTCGGCAGCATTCCAAGTTTTGGGAGCATGTGCCTTATTCGGAAAACTTCCGGAATCATTGAAGCCCGGACAAGTACGTGGAGCCATGACAGCCATGCTTAAGCGTCTTTTTGAGCAGCCGGGAACTTTCGATAAAGAAGGTTGGCTGACGATCGGAGTTTGTGGCGAACAACCAGAATTAGGGGATATTTATCTGTCTACTCCTTGCGTTTATCTGTGTTCATTAGGTTTCCTGCCCTTAGGACTCCCTCCCAATGCCCCTTTTTGGTGCAACCCTGTTGAACCATGGACAAGTATAAAAGCATTTGGCGGTATAGATTTTCCAATAGACAAGTTTATTAAACCATAAAATAAAATCATGAGATATAGTATTTTGATTGTTGCCTTTCTGATGTTTAACTTTACAGGTTATTCACAAACAACTTCAGGGCAGGAAGACAGGATATATTGGGTCAACATATTATCTCAAATTGCCGACCCATTATTGAATAGTATGAGCAAGGGAGAACTAAAGAAGAACATGCCTGTAGAAACTATCTCCGGTATGCCTAATCCATCCAATGCGCGTACCACTCATCTGGAAGCTTTAGGACGCTTATTTGTGGGAATGGCCCCTTGGCTGGAACTCGGTCCGGACAATACACAAGAAGGACAAATACGTGAGAAATATATCCGCCTGATGACTGAGTCCATCAATCACGGATTCAATCCCCAATCTCCGGATTATCTGAATTTTACAGTCACTCGACAACCTCTGGTAGATACTGCGTTCTTTTGCCAAGGATTGTTGCGTTCTCCGAAACAAATATGGAGTAAGCTATCATCTGAAACCCAAAAGAATATCCTGAACGCCTTACAACAGGTAAGTGAGATTAAGCCGGTAGAAAGTAACTGGCTACTCTTTTCGGCTATGGTTGAAGCTACCTTGCTGGAATTGACAGGCAAATGCAATATGCATCCCATAGAGTATGCCATCATGCGGTTCAAAGAGTGGTATAAAGGCGATAGCTGGTATGGTGACGGAATAAATTTGCATATGGATTATTATAACAGTTTTGTCATTCATCCAATGCTGCTGGATATTCTGGAAGTCATGCAGAAACATGGCAAAGGCGAAACCGACTTTTATAAAAAAGAACAACTACGTTTCTCCAGATATGCCGAACAACAAGAAAGAATGATTTCTCCGGATGGAGCATACCCCGTAATCGGCCGTTCTATAGCATACCGTTTTGGAACGTTCCATGTACTTTCAACAGCTGCTCTAAATGACTTGCTACCAACTACCATTACCAAGTCACAAGTCCGATGCGGACTAACCGCTGTCATAAAAAGGCACATGGCTATAAAAGGGAATTTCGACGAACAGGGATGGCTGACTTTAGGATTTGCAGGACATCAGCCACAAATCGCAGAAAGATACATTTCTACCGGCAGCCTGTATTTATGCTCTACTGTATTCACAGCATTAGGGCTTCCGGTTACCGATGAATTCTGGAGTGCCCCTTATGAGGAATGGACAGGAAAAAAAATATGGTCAGGTAATCCCAATGTAAAACTGGACAAGGCTATAAAACTATAAAACCCTCTAAAATAGATTATATATGAAAAAGATTCTCTCCTTATTTTTAGTATCAATAAGTTGTAGCCTGAATGCTCAACAACTTTTTTCATCAAAGATGGAGAAAGAAGATATTACCAAAGTTTGTAATGCCGTATCCGAGTGGCAAATTACCCATCACAACGAAGTAAAACATAATCCACTGGACTGGACAAACGGCGCTCTGTATCGTGGAATGACAGAATGGGGAAAAGTCTCGGGAAATCAATCTTGCTATGACTTTGTACGTACTATCGGCGAAAAACATAAGTGGAATATGTGGGACCGCGTATATCATGCCGATGATATTTGTGTGGGGCAGGCATTCATCGAGATGTACCGCAGATTTGATGACAAACGTATGCTACAACCTGTAATGGAACGGGCTTATTACGTAGCTTCGCACCCTTCAAAAGCTACCTTACAAAAAACGAATGCTGTAGGAACAACGGAACGCTGGTCATGGTCGGATGCCTTGTTTATGGCACCTCCGGTTTATGCGGCTTTATATACAATAACCGGAGATAAGATCTATCTAAATTATATGGACAGTGAATATAAAGAATGTGTAGATTCACTATACGACAAAGAAGATCATCTCTTTTATAGAGACAACAAACGAATTCCTCTCCGTGAAAAAAATGGTAGTAAACAATTCTGGGGAAGAGGCAACGGTTGGGTATTTGCCGGCCTTCCTCTCATTGTCGATAATCTACCTCTCAACTGCCCTTCACGTAACTACTATATCCGATTATTTACAGAAATGGCAGAAGCAGTTCGCAAGACTCAATGCAAAGACGGGGATTGGCGTACCAGCTTACTAGATCCTGATTCATACAAAATGCCAGAGAATAGTTGTTCCGCCTTTATGTGTTTCGGTATTGCCTGGGGAATTCGCAATGGTTACCTGCCTCAACGAACTTACAAACCGGTTCTTGAAAAAGGCTGGCAATCGTTGGTTAAAGCAGTTCATCCTGATGGAAAGTTGGGATATATACAACCTGTTGGTGCCGCACCCAAAGCTGCCGGATTCGATGCAACAGATGTATATGGCGTAGGTGCTTTCTTATTGGCAGGAAGCGAATTATATAAATTGTCATGTGCTTACTAAATGTGGACTATGTATCAATAGTAATTCGATGCCGGCCAGCCACTTTCTCTACTGATTCTCCTGTAGAAATAGAATAGAAGACATTGCAGGCAACAAAATAAAGCACCAATGCCGCCAATTCATATAACAAAAAAGTTTTATTACCAAAACAATTGCTACCTTTGCTCTTGCAAACAGAATACTAATAGAAAATGAAAACAACAGCAAACCATAAAAGCACCGAGAATCATGAACAAAAAAATTGACTTTAACGACATCCCTAAGAATTATTTATACTGTACCCACAGCAAATGTCCGCGCCGCAATCAATGCCTACGCTATCAAGCTACGCTCTGTATACCGCAAAACGTTCCTGATTTCCGGACAGTTAATCCCAACCACATAATAGGAAACGAGAATAACTGTAGCTTTTTCAATCCATACTGCACTTCACGCTTTGCTTGCGGAATAGACCATATATTGGACAACATACCATATTCTACAGCTGTCACCATCCGCAAAGAATTATATTCTTTGATGGGGCGCAGTATGTTTTATCGCATCCGCAACAAAGAACGGATGCTACATCCAGAAGAACAAAGGCAAATTGCCGCTGTCTTTCTAAAACATGGTATCGAAAACAAACCTGAATTCGACAAATATATCGATTTATTCGATTGGTAAGGCTTTTATCAGAAATGCTATAAGGTTGCCGTTTCCAGGCATTCTGACAATGGGTAATTCTCACGCCTATGAGAAAAAATACTCATACTAATGGGAATATTTTCTCATAGGTATGAGTATTTTTTCTCATAGGCGTGAGTATAGTTGAGAATTTAACCGGCCTTCTCTATAAGTTCCAATATCATTCGTGCAAACTCTTGAACAATCTTAAGATTCTCTGATTGACTCACAACGTCCTCCTCATGAGTATCCAGCGCAAGATCTTCTTGCAATCGAAACATTTCCTCTTTTCCACATGTTATCAGTTGATCTTTTTTACACATATTCCAGGGAACGAAAGTCTTGCAGATAAAAAGTTCCATGCCGGACACCATCATAGCCGACCCGAGCGAGATACCATCCGGACTAGTGTACCACACAGGATTCAGTAAATCTTTCATTTCTTCTTCACTCAAGAATAAATGATCGGCATTATAGTGCATGGCAGTGTTCGTTTTAAAATATCTTTTTATCAAATCCTCTCCGGTGAGTTCCAATCCCATCCGCAGAGCATATCTGCTAAAAAAATGAGGTGGATAAAAAGTCACACCGGGGAGAGAGCCTTCTTTAGCCGGTAAATCGTATCGATAAACATACTTACCATGATCTGTTTCTCTGACGCAAACAAGAAAGCTATCAACATACTGTTTCAAACGTCGCTTACTCTTGGCGAAGAATATCAAAATCCATTTGTTCTTCCTGGGTGAAGTGACTGTAGAGAAAAGAAACATCGGAAATTTGCTTTGCCTGCGGAAATATTTTAGAGCATCCAGCATTTTTTTTCGCATGATTATGCTCACGTCCATGTAGTCCTTTGCTACCTCATTCGCCAATTCCTCGTAGGACATTTGTGAAGTTATCATATTTTCTTTTTTAATGTTTTAAATCACTCGATAATGAGAACTGGCGAAACTGATACCAAAGCATCGTTCCGGCAATCATACTTGCTATCAGGTCGGAAATCGGCATACTGATCCAAACTCCTAGTTGTCCGTAAAAGTGTGGAAGGATCAGCAGACAAGGTATCAGAATTAGAACCTGACGGGAGACAGACAAGAATATAGCCTTGCTTGCCATACCTATACTCTGAAAAAAGTTGGAAGTCACCATCTGAAAACCGACAATGGGAAAGAACATGACCACAATACGCAGTCCTTTAGCAGAAATACGAACCAGTTCTTCATCTGTGGTGAAAATAGAAACTGCCAAATCAGGTATCAGCATCCCCATCAAGAAACCGATAGTAGTGATAAGGGTGGCTACATAAATCGTAATTTTCAAGACTTTCGTCACACGGGAATATTGCCTGGCACCATAGTTATACCCGGCAATAGGCTGCATACCCTGATTCAATCCCATTACAATCATGACAAAAAGGAACACCAGGCGGTTGACAATTCCGAAAGCTCCAATAGCTAAATCACCTCCATACTGTTTCAGTCCCTTATTAATCAAAATCACGATAAAACAAGCTGCCAGATTCATCAGAAATGGTGCCATACCAATGGCCAAAGAGTCAAACACTATTTTCTTCTTTAACCGGAAAATTCCTTTATGGAAATGCAACAGTTCTTCTTTATTAGAGAATAGCTTGAACTGCCACGCCAATGCGATAACCTGTGCAGTAATGGTAGCGATTGCCGCTCCTTGTATTCCCCAACCGAAGCCATAAATAAAAACAGGGTCGAGTATCGTGTTAATCACAACCGTAGCAATCGTGGCATACATCGCCTTC
Source organism: Bacteroides luhongzhouii (assembly GCF_009193295.2). Classification (NCBI taxonomy): domain Bacteria; kingdom Pseudomonadati; phylum Bacteroidota; class Bacteroidia; order Bacteroidales; family Bacteroidaceae; genus Bacteroides; species Bacteroides luhongzhouii. The sequence continues at coordinate 5,720,244 of NZ_CP059973.1, forward strand.
TGCGGATGTCCCGCCGAACGAAGTACGGCATTCAGACCTAAATAAAGGTGGGTGACAACATTACCCAGTAAGATAACGACCATATAATCGCGGGCATAACCTACCGTAGCATCACTACCACCGAAGAAATAAAGAATAGGGTCGAGAAACAACAATGTGACGACTGTAAAGGCAAGCCCGATGATAATATTCAATACCAGTACATTGCCAAGTACCCGCTGTGCGGTATCGTAATCTTTCTGTCCCAATTTCACCGAAACCAATGTAGCCGCACCTACACCGACCAGAGAGCCGAAAGCCGCGGCAAGATTCATTAGCGGAAAGGTTAATGCTAACCCGGAGATAGCCATCGCCCCTACTCCGTGACCAATGAAAATACTATCTACCATATTATAAAGAGAAGACGCCGTCATGGCGATAATTGCCGGAATGGCATACTGCATTAAAAGCTTTCCAATCTTTTCCGTACCCAACGCAGTGGGTGTCTTTTGTCCTGTCATACCTATTAGTTTGAGGGTGCAAAGATACAAAAAAGAGACGGATTACAGGATATATGAGAAAAGTTTCGTATTTTTGCCCACAAAATTGAGTTAATACGTAACGAAATGAATATATTAGAACTAAGTGAACAGGAAATTATTCGACGTAACAGTCTGAATGAGCTTCGTGCAATGGGTATTGATCCATACCCTGCAGCAGAGTATGTAACCAATGCTTTCTCTACAGATATTAAAGCTGAATTTAAAGACGACGAAGAACCACGCCAGGTTTCCGTAGCCGGCCGTATCATGAGCCGCCGCGTGATGGGTAAAGCATCTTTCGTTGAATTGCAGGACTCTAAAGGTCGCATCCAGGTGTACATCACCCGGGATGATATCTGTCCGGGAGAAGACAAGGAACTGTACAACGCTGTATTCAAACGCCTGCTCGACTTAGGTGACTTTATCGGTATCGAAGGTTTCGTGTTCCGCACACAAATGGGTGAAATCAGTATCCATGCAAAGAAACTGACTGTACTTGCAAAGTCTATCAAACCGTTGCCAATCGTTAAGTACAAAGACGGAGTAGCTTACGACTCTTTTGAAGATCCCGAACTCCGTTATCGCCAACGCTATGTTGACCTGGTAGTAAACGACGGCATCAAAGAAACATTCCTGAAACGCGCCACTGTAGTGAAAACTTTGCGCAATGTCTTGGATGAGGCTGGCTACACGGAAGTGGAAACTCCTATCCTGCAATCTATTGCCGGTGGAGCCAGCGCACGCCCGTTCATCACTCACCATAACTCACTGGATATGGACCTTTACCTGCGCATCGCAACGGAGCTTTATCTGAAGCGACTGATCGTAGGTGGTTTTGAAGGTGTATATGAAATAGGTAAGAACTTCCGTAACGAGGGTATGGATAAAACTCACAATCCGGAATTTACCTGTATGGAACTTTATGTTCAGTACAAGGATTACAACTGGATGATGAATTTCACCGAAAAACTGCTGGAACGTATCTGTATCGCTGTAAACGGCTGTACGGAAAGCGTTGTTGACGGAAAAACGATCAGTTTCAAAGCTCCTTACCGCCGCCTGCCTATCCTGGATGCTATCAAAGAAAAGACAGGATACGACCTGAACGGCAAGAGCGAAGAAGAAATCCGCCAAGTTTGCAAGGAACTGAAAATGGAGGAAATCGACGAGACAATGGGTAAAGGCAAGCTGATTGATGAAATCTTCGGAGAATTCTGTGAAGGTACGTATATCCAGCCGACTTTTATCACCGATTATCCGGTTGAAATGTCTCCGCTGACCAAGATGCACCGTTCTAAACCGGGACTGACCGAACGTTTCGAATTAATGGTGAACGGTAAAGAGCTGGCTAATGCTTACTCGGAATTGAATGACCCGTTGGATCAGGAAGAACGTTTCAAAGAGCAGATGCGTTTGGCCGACAAGGGAGATGACGAGGCGATGATTATCGATCAGGACTTCTTGCGGGCTTTACAATATGGTATGCCTCCTACATCGGGTATCGGTATCGGTATCGACCGCCTAGTGATGTTAATGACCGGACAGACCACTATTCAGGAAGTATTATTCTTCCCGCAAATGCGTCCGGAAAAAGTAGTGAAAAAAGACGCTGCCGCCAAATATATGGAATTGGGAATCGCAGAAGACTGGGTTCCGGTGATCCAAAAAGCCGGTTACAACACTGTAGCTGACATGAAAGATGTCAATCCGCAGAAGTTGCACCAGGACATCTGCGGCATTAACAAGAAATATAAATTAGAACTGACCAATCCGTCGGTAAACGACGTAACTGAGTGGATACAGAAAATTTAATAAGTTCTTCATCCAAATCCATACAAATGAAATTACCCGGCAAGATAGCGATAATGGGCGGAGGAAGTTGGGCTACAGCCATCGCAAAGATGTGTCTGGCCCAGGAAGACTCAATCAATTGGTATATGCGGCGAGACGACCGCATTGCCGATTTTAAACGATTAGGGCACAATCCGGCTTATCTGACAGGAGTGAAATTCGATACAAAACGCATCACGTTCAGTTCCAACATCAACGATGTGGTGAAAGAATCGGATACGCTGATCTTCGTCACTCCTTCTCCTTATCTGAAGGCACATCTGAAAAAGCTGAAAACCAAGATTAAAGATAAGTTTATCATCACCGCTATCAAAGGAATCGTACCCGATGACAACGTTATTGTATCGGAATACTTCACAAAAGAATATGGTGTACCACCAGAAAATATAGCAGTCCTTGCAGGTCCCTGCCACGCAGAAGAGGTGGCCTTGGAACGCCTCTCCTACCTGACTATCGCCTGCCCTGACAAAGACAAAGCACGTATCTTCGCACGTCGTCTGGGAAGCAGCTTCATCAAAACATCAGTCAGTGATGACGTAGCGGGTATCGAATACAGTTCGGTACTCAAAAACGTATATGCCATCGCTGCCGGTATCTGTAGCGGCCTGAAATATGGCGACAACTTCCAGGCTGTATTGATCTCCAACGCCATTCAGGAGATGAACCGTTTCTTAAATACGGTGCATCCGTTGAACAGAAACGTGGATGAATCTGTTTATCTGGGGGATTTATTGGTGACCGGTTACTCCAACTTCAGCCGTAACCGAACTTTCGGAACGATGATAGGTAAAGGGTATTCCGTGAAGAGTGCGCAAATTGAAATGGAAATGATTGCGGAAGGTTACTATGGTACGAAATGTATCAAAGAAATCAATAAGCATCATCATGTCAATATGCCGATACTGGACGCAGTGTACAACATTCTGTACGAACGTATCTCACCAATGATCGAGATTAAATTGCTGACTGACTCTTTTAGATAATCTTTAAACAAGAACGATATGATTAGTTTAAACATTGAAAAGACATTTGGATTCATCTCCAAAGAAAAGGTTTTTGCTTACGAAGCTGAAGTAAAAGCCGCACAGGAAATGCTTGAAAAAGGTACAGGCAAAGGTAACGACTTTTTAGGATGGTTGCATTTGCCTTCTTCTATCACTAAAGAACACCTGGCCGACCTGAACGCTACTGCAAAAGTATTAAGAGACAATTGCGAAGTAGTAGTCGTAGCCGGTATCGGTGGTAGCTATCTGGGTGCCCGTGCCGTCATCGAAGCTTTGTCTAACAGCTTCACCTGGTTGCAGGAAAAGAAAACAGCTCCTGTCATGATCTATGCAGGACACAATATCAGCGAAGATTATCTGTATGAACTGGCTGAATATCTGAAAGACAAGAAATTCGGTGTCATCAATATCTCTAAATCAGGAACTACTACTGAAACAGCTCTCGCTTTCCGCTTGCTGAAAAAACAATGTGAAGATCAGCGCGGCAAAGAAACAGCAAAGAAAGTAATCGTTGCTGTGACGGATGCCAAGAAAGGTGCCGCACGCGTTACAGCCGACAAGGAAGGATACAAAACATTCATCATCCCCGATAACGTAGGCGGACGCTTCTCTGTATTGACTCCGGTTGGTTTGCTGCCGATTGCTGTTGCCGGATTCGATATCGAAAAACTGGTTGCCGGTGCTGCCGACATGGAAAAAGCATGTGGCTCGGACGTTGCATTTGCCGAAAACCCTGCCGCTATCTACGCTGCTACCCGTAACGAACTGTACAGAAACGGAAAGAAGATCGAAATCCTCGTTAACTTCTGCCCAAAATTGCACTATGTAAGCGAATGGTGGAAACAGCTTTACGGAGAATCTGAAGGAAAAGACAATAAAGGTATCTTCCCTGCATCAGTAGATTTCTCAACAGACCTCCACTCAATGGGTCAATGGATTCAGGAAGGCGAACGTTCTATCTTTGAAACGGTGATTTCAGTAGAGAAGGTTAACCACAAACTGGAAGTTCCTTCTGACGAAGCGAATCTGGACGGTTTGAATTTCTTAGCCGGCAAACGTGTGGATGAAGTGAACAAGATGGCCGAATTGGGCACACAGCTGGCTCACGTAGACGGTGGCGTACCTAATATGCGTATCGTACTTCCGGAATTAAGCGAATACAATATCGGTGGTCTGCTCTATTTCTTCGAAAAGGCTTGCGGTATCAGCGGTTACTTGCTGGGCGTGAATCCATTCAACCAACCGGGTGTGGAAGCATACAAAAAGAATATGTTTGCGTTGCTTGACAAACCGGGGTATGAAGAAGAATCTAAAGCAATCCGTGCAAAACTGTAATTAAGAACGTTTTTATAAACGGTAAACTATAAACAATGAACGGTGAACAACTATGCTATATGCATGGATTTGTTCACCGTTCATTATTATATTCTATTGGTTGCAGTTTCCGATTGCACCGTTTATTATCCGTTGTACCGTTTACAGCGCACCATTTTTACTTTTCATCTTCGACTTTCGTCTTTAAGCCGATTTCTTCCTGTGCTCCTTCACATTCGGCTTTGGAAGAAAGATAGAACTCTAATTTTACATCGCCGTTCTTATCTACTTGTTTGATAGTCGCAATCACCATAATTTTAGCTTTTGCCACACCATCCTTAAAACGAAGCTGTCCTTTTTCTACATCTGTCAGGTTTCCCTCTGTAGATACTTCTGTTTTCTCATAAAAGAGTTTAGTATCCACTTCACCATCATTCTCAAGTTTAAAAGTTTTCAGTTCTGCCCCATTTCCATCCAAAAGCAGAAAGGCTTTCACTTTGTCTCCCTCCTTCAAGGCCGGAAGCTCATCCCTCTGATTTGCATAATCTTTTTCACCGGAACCGGAACTTTCACTATCCGATTCGACCTTTGCATAAAGCTTTTCTATCTTGATAACAGGACTTTCCCCGCTATCAGAACAGGCGCCTAAAAACAATGGTAGCAACAATAATACTCTCTTTTTCATGCTATCGTCGAGTTTATAACGTTACAAAAATACACATATTCTTCTAAACAACAAATAATTATACAAGTAATACGCCGCAATTCAGTAGTGCCGAACAGTCTACACGACAAGAGTTGGCAGTACATACCACATGGCAAGTAATCACTAAACTATCTTCCCGTTCTAACTTATCTCTCGTTTTTTATCGTTATCTTTGCCTCGTATACAACTGTAGATTAAGCGAATCAAACTAAAAAGAACAAATAAAATGACAGGAAATTTATTAAAGAAATCCAGTGGATTCATATTATTATGTAGCATATCATTGCTAATGCTCGTAATGACCGGTTGCCAGGAAGCCAAACTCAAGACAGTGATCGGAGTAGCCAACAAACAGTGTCCGATAGACATGGGAGCAGTCGGTACGATCACCAGCATCATCTACGACGGGAATAACGTAGTGTACACGCTGAACATGAACGAAGAGATTACCAATATAAAGATATTGAAAGACAATCCGGAAAGCATGAAATCATCTATCACAATGATGTTTCAAAATCCGGCAGCAGATGTAAAAGAGATGCTCAAGTTGATGGCAAAATGCAATTCCGGATTACACATGATATTTGTAGGGAATAAGTCGGGCGAACAAGCGGTTTGCGAACTTACCGCTGAAGAGCTGAAAGAAGTGATTAATACAAATGCCGACCCGGCACAAAGCGGACAAACAAAGCTTGAAGCGCAACTGAAAATGGCGAACCTGCAATTCCCGATGCAAGCCAGCGAAGAAGTCATTGTCGAAAAAATCGAGGTCATAGGCGAATCGGTTGTTTATATATGCAGTGTGGACGAAGAATTGTGTCCCATCAGCCAGATTGAAGAAAACGCAGCAGAAGTGAAAGAGGGTATTGTATCAACACTGGCAAGTCAGACCGATCCGGCCACCCAGATATTCATCAAAACCTGCGTAGATAACAATAAAAGCATAGCTTACAGATATATCGGCAAGGAATCCGGTCAGCAATACGATGTGATTATTCCTCTGTCTGATCTGAAGAAAATGCTTATAGAAAAATAAAATATCATCTTAAAAAGATTCTGCAACGTACCAAAGTATGAAAAAGAAACTGAAAGCCGTCCTGTTTGACATGGACGGCGTACTTTTTGACTCTATGCCCTATCATTCGGAAGCCTGGCATACAGTAATGAAATCTCACGGACTCACTCTTAGCCGCGAAGAAGCATATATGCACGAAGGACGGACAGGAGCCTCCACTATTAATATTGTTTTCCAACGTGAACTGGGCAGAGAAGCTACCCAGGAAGAAATAGAAAGTATCTATCAGGAGAAAAGTGTTTTGTTCAATTCGTATCCCGAAGCAAAACGTATGCCCGGTGCATGGGAGTTGCTACAAAAAGTGAAAAAGGATGGACTGGTTCCGATGGTGGTCACTGGTTCCGGCCAACTATCCCTGCTCGAACGGTTGGAACACAACTATCCGGGAATGTTTCGTAAAGAATTGATGGTTACAGCGTTCGATGTAAAATATGGTAAGCCCAATCCCGAACCGTATCTGATGGCATTGAAAAAAGGCGGACTTAAAGCTGATGAAGCCATCGTAGTAGAAAATGCCCCGTTAGGAGTGGAAGCCGGACACAATGCGGGTATCTTTACAATAGCCGTAAATACAGGTCCTTTGGACGGACAAGTATTGCTGGATGCCGGAGCCGATCTGCTACTGCCATCCATGCAAGCACTAAGCGACCATTGGGATACGCTGTTTGAAAAGAACACCTAAAAGCTGAAAAGATAATTTATTCTTCAAAACAGGAGAAAAACATTGAAAAGCAAGAATATAAATCGTATTTTTACGGGAGTTTAATTCACTTAGATTCCATCTAAGCCAACGCAGATTCTACTATGCAAAAGTTATTATCCTTACCACCCAATTTGATCCATTGCTTCCACGAACTGGAAGAAGTCAACCATACCGATTGGTTTTGTACATCAGACCCCATAGGGAGCAAACTAGGCTCCGGCGGCGGAACGACGTGGTTACTGCAGGCCTGCCATCAGGCATTCGCGCCGCAAGAATCTTTCAGCAACTGGATAGGAAATGAAAAAAGAATATTGCTCCATGCAGGCGGACAAAGCCGTCGCCTGCCCAGCTACGGACCTTCCGGCAAAATATTGACTCCAATCCCTATCTTCAGTTGGGAAAGAGGGCAAAAACTGGGACAGAATCTATTATCATTGCAGCTCCCACTCTATGAAAGGATTATGAATCAGGCTCCGGCCGGTCTGAATACGCTGATCGCAAGCGGAGATGTATATATCCGTTCGGAAAAGCCACTTCAAGATATTCCGAATGCAGACGTAGTATGCTACGGCTTATGGGTGAATCCTTCATTGGCAACCCATCATGGTGTATTTGTTTCCGACCGGAAAAAGCCGGAGGTTCTCGACTTCATGTTACAGAAACCTTCTCTTGAAGAGTTGGAAGGATTATCGAAAACTCATCTTTTCCTGATGGACATCGGTATCTGGATTTTGAGTGACCGCGCCATCGAAGTATTGATGAAACGGTCATTAAAAGAAGGAACCAATGATATTAATTATTATGACTTATACTCGGACTACGGCTTGGCTTTGGGAGAGCATCCCAAAACGGAAGATGAAGAAATCAATCAGTTATCCGTAGCCATATTACCTTTGCCCGGTGGAGAATTCTATCATTATGGCACAAGCCATGAACTGATTTCTTCTACTTTAGCCATACAAGACAAGGTACGCGATCAAAGAAGGATCATGCACCGGAAAGTAAAACCGAATCCGGCTATCTTTATCCAGAACTCTATCACACAAGTTTCCCTTTCTGCAGACAATGCTAACTTATGGATTGAGAATAGTCATGTGGGAAAAGGCTGGAAACTGGGTTCCCGCCAAATAATAACAGGAGTTCCCGAAAACCAATGGAACATCAACCTGCCGGATGGAGTCTGCATCGACATTATCCCTATTGGCGACAATGACTTTGTTGCACGTCCGTATGGATTGGATGATGTGTTCAAAGGAGCGTTGGACAAATCAACGACTACCTATCTAAATATTCCTTTTACCCACTGGATGGAAGAAAGAGGAATCATCTGGGAGGATATAAAAGGACGCACCGATGATTTACAATCAGCATCTATCTTCCCCAAAGTAACTTCTGTTGAAGATTTAGGCATATTAGTGCGCTGGATGACATCGGAACCCCAACTGGAAGAAGGGAAAAAACTTTGGCTGAAAGCAGAGAAACTTTCTGCCGACGAAATCTCGGCAGGCGCCAACCTCAAGCGTCTTTATGAACAGCGCAACGCTTTCCGTAAAGAGAACTGGAAAGGACTGGCGGCTAATTATGAAAAAAGCGTATTCTATCAACTTGACTTACTGGATGCCGCAAACGAATTTGTACATTTCAATTTGGATACTCCCGATATCCTGCAAGAAGATGCCGCACCCATGCTACGGATACACAACCGAATGCTTCGCGCACGCATCATGAAACTACGTGAAGACAAAGATTGCGCAAAAGAAGAACAGGCAGCCTTCCAACTACTTCGCGACGGTTTATTGGGAGTGATGAACGAACGTAAAAGTCATCCCATACTCAATGTTTATTCCGATCAGATTGTATGGGGCCGCAGCCCTGTACGTATTGATGTGGCAGGAGGATGGACGGACACTCCTCCTTACTCTCTTTATTCAGGAGGGAGTGTTGTCAATCTTGCCATCGAACTGAACGGTCAACCGCCACTACAAGTATATGTGAAACCTTGCAAGGAATATCAGATTACCCTTCGTTCCATCGACATGGGCGCAATGGAAGTGATACGAAATTACGAGGAACTGCAAGATTACAAAAAGGTGGGTTCTCCATTTTCCATCCCGAAAGCCGCCCTTACGTTGGCAGGCTTCGCACCGGTGTTCTCTACAGAATCCTATCCTTCTTTAGCCAAACAGCTGGAAGCCTTCGGTTCAGGAATCGAAATTACCCTGTTGGCTGCTATTCCTGCCGGCTCGGGTTTAGGCACCAGTTCTATCCTGGCCTCCACCGTGCTCGGAGCAATCAATGATTTCTGCGGACTGGCTTGGGATAAGAATGATATATGTAGTTACACATTAGTACTGGAACAATTACTGACCACAGGAGGAGGCTGGCAGGATCAATATGGAGGTGTCTTCTCCGGCATTAAGCTGCTGCAATCCGAAGCTGGTTTCGAACAGAATCCATTAGTACGCTGGTTGCCCGACCAACTCTTTGTTCATCCCGACTACCGCGACTGCCATCTGTTATATTATACAGGAATTACCCGTACTGCCAAAAGTATTCTGGCGGAAATCGTCAGTTCCATGTTCCTCAATTCCGGACCGCACCTAAGTTTGCTGACCGAAATGAAAGCCCATGCAATGGATATGAGTGAAGCTATTTTGCGCAGCAATTTCGATAGTTTCGGTCGTTTGGTCGGCAAAACCTGGATACAAAACCAAGCATTAGATTGCGGAACCAATCCTCCGGCAGTAGCAGCCATTATCGAGAAAATCAAAGATTACACCCTGGGATACAAACTCCCCGGCGCAGGCGGCGGCGGTTATTTATATATGGTAGCCAAAGACCCTCAAGCAGCCGGACAAATCCGACGGATACTGACAGAACAAGCTCCCAACCCACGTGCCCGTTTTGTAGAAATGACTCTTTCTGACAAAGGACTTCAGGTTTCAAGAAGCTAAAGAAGAGGCATTGTCAGATTACCGGTCAATCTCATCCGGAGCCACAAAAAAACAAGCTTGGACAAATTCAAACGAAATGTCCAAGCTTCAATTTTTCAATGCCATAATGATCTGTTTTACATGTTGAGACTTGAAATAACTGTAAAGTAAATCACAATAATGATAAAACCAATAGCTCCAATAATCAGCGCTACACTAGCCCATTTCTTTTTTCTAGCTTCTTCCATTCTAATTTATATTTATGGGATTAATATAATTTATCGTCAGATATCTACTTCCGGAAAGCTATAAATACACTATATCAACATCATTTTTTTACTTCTTCATCGTTACAAAGTTAGTATTTTCCACGAGTATTTAATCACCTAAAACAACTTTTCATTCTCTTTAGATTAATTTATACAACTACAAATAACGACATGGAACACAAGATTTTATCTATTACTGTTTTTATATCATGTGAAAATTGTACATTTGCATAATTGACAATTTTGATTAAACACATTCAGACTAGGAAAAAGAATCAAAAACCAATAAAAATACAAAGATGAAATTACTTAAATTATTATCCGTTGTTTTGTTGTTTGCCTGCAATGACGACTCCAAAGACACTCCGACTACCGGAGAGCCCAAACAAATTGTTGTAGAAATGGACGCTGCTGCCTCCAATATGACAGATGTTTCCGGCACATATACATTGGAAGCCAATAAAGAATACTGTGTTCGGGAAGATGGAAAATACAAAATATTATTAGTAAAAAGCGTCTATATAGATAAAGAAGGAAAAGAGAAGGATATTCTTACTTACGGTATTCTTGACGTAGCAAAGAACGAATATCACTATTATACAGAAAAAATTGATGTAGCCAAAAGATTGGAAAGAAACTGGAATTTCTATGATGATAACAACCCGGATAACGCTGACAAGCAGCTAGTTTGCACTTCCCATCCGAAAGAAGAATAAATAGATAATAAAAAAACCGCAATTACTCTCTCTGCCAGTAATTGCGGTTTTCATCTGTGACCCCGGTGCGATTCAAACGCACGACCTTCAGAACCGGAATCTGACGCTCTATTCACTAAGCTACGGGGCCATTCTTTCTAAATGCGAGGACAAAAGTATAAAAAATCTTCTCATCTTCCTAATGATTCTTCTTTTTTTATAGTTCTTAAGGTACTTCCCCATGTTAGAACACTGTTATTTTGAAATGCTTTAGAGCATTTACTTTATCAAATTGACAATCTTTTAGAGAATATCCATTACATATATCAATTTTATTCCTATCTTTGCCGACAATTAACATTTAACAGACCTATGAGTTACTTGATAAAACCAAAGAACTATAAGCCATTACTCGACCTCAAACAGACCGAGCTGGGAATCAAGCAAATAAAAGAGTTCTTCCAATTAAACTTGTCATCCGAACTACGCCTTAGACGTGTGACTGCCCCCCTTTTCGTATTGAAAGGAATGGGTATCAATGACGATTTGAACGGAATAGAACGCCCCGTTTCTTTCCCTATTAAAGATCTGGGCGATGCACAAGCCGAAGTGGTTCATTCATTGGCTAAATGGAAAAGGTTAACCTTAGCTGACTATCATATCGAACCCGGATATGGTATTTATACGGATATGAATGCAATCCGTTCAGACGAAGAACTGGGCAACCTGCATTCTCTCTACGTAGACCAATGGGACTGGGAACGTGTCATCACCAATGAAGACCGGAACGTAAACTTCTTGAAAGAGATCGTCAACCGTATCTACGCGGCTATGATCCGTACAGAATATATGGTATACGAAATGTATCCGCAAATCAAGCCGTGCCTGCCACAAAAGCTACATTTCATCCATTCAGAGGAATTACGCCAACTTTATCCGAATCTGGAACCCAAATGCCGCGAACACGCCATCTGCCAGAAATACGGGGCTGTGTTTATCATAGGGATAGGCTGCAAACTTAGCGACGGCAAGAAGCACGACGGACGCGCACCGGACTATGACGACTACACGAGCAAAGGATTGAACAACTTGCCCGGACTAAACGGTGACCTCCTTCTGTGGGACAATGTATTGCAACGCTCCATCGAATTGTCATCTATGGGAATCCGCGTTGACAAAGAAGCCTTGCAACTTCAGTTGAAAGAAGAAAAAGAAGAAAAAAGACTGGAACTCTATTTCCACAAGCGATTGATGAATGACACCCTTCCACTATCCATCGGAGGAGGTATCGGACAATCCCGCTTGTGTATGTTCTACCTTCGCAAAGCTCACATCGGAGAAATACAAGCCAGCATCTGGCCTGAAGATATGCGCAAAGAATGTGAAGAACTTGATATACACCTTATATAACAAACTATGAACGTACAGATTGAAGAAAGCTGGAAAGCACATTTAAAACCCGAATTCGACAAAGACTATTTTCGCACACTGACCGATTTCGTCAAAAGTGAATATAGCCAGTATCAGATCTTCCCTCCGGGAAAACTGATCTTCAATGCTTTCAACCTTTGTCCTTTCGACAAAGTGAAAGTTGTAATTATAGGACAAGATCCTTACCATGGACCGGGACAAGCACATGGTCTCTGTTTCTCTGTAAACGATGGAGTGCCTTTTCCCCCTTCATTAGTGAACATATTCAAAGAAATCAAAGCCGACATCGGTTCAGATGCCCCGACCACGGGAAACCTGACTCGCTGGGCAGAACAAGGAGTATTATTACTCAACGCAACTCTGACCGTACGTGCCCACCAGGCAGGTTCACATCAGAATCGTGGCTGGGAAGCATTTACCGATGCTGCAATCCGTTCCCTGGCAGAAGAAAAAGAAAACCTGGTATTTATCTTATGGGGATCATACGCTCAAAAGAAAGGAGCGTTTATCGACCGCAATAAACATCTGGTACTCACTTCCGCCCATCCTTCTCCTCTTTCAGCTTACAACGGCTTCTTCGGAAATAAACATTTCAGCCGTACAAACGATTACCTGAAAGCACATGGAAAAACAGAAATCGCATGGTAGATAGATAATAAACAACGAACGAAAAGCAATGAGCGGTGAACAATATATGCATTAAGATTGCATAAGTTGTTCACCGCTCATCGTTTTCCGTTTATAGTTTATTGCGTTTACCGCTTTATTAATACCACTGAATATTACTTTGCGTCTGGCTTCTCTGCTCATACTTCAAGTCTTGCAGGATGCTTGCATTCGCACGGATTGTAACATTGTAATATTTCCAGCGTCCGAAAGGAGAAAGACTGGCGGACAAGTTGAAACAGTGCAAGTCACGGGAGATTGTACAAGAAGTCTGCGTAATCTCTTTTGCCTGAAAATCATAGCCGGAGTTGAACGAGAGCGACCAGTTGTTAGAAATCTTTATATTTCCGTTTGCATTGATGTTATGCGTATAAGTATAAGGGTATCGCATGGAATAGCGATTAATAGGTTTGGACCTATCTTCACGAATATTAAACGAATAACTAAGGCTCAACGACCAAGGCATCTTAAACACCTGATAGCCATCCGAGTCAGCTTGTGCTTTCTCCACTTTCTTAGGCGTAGTGCCATCTCCTTCCGTTCCGTCAGATTCTTCATCCTCTCCATCCTCTGACTTATTCTTATTCTTCACGTTTTCATCTTCTTCTTTCGGACCGAACCATTTCTTCCATGTATCATTATTAAAGGTATAGTTGAAAGAAGAACCATATCCCTGAAAGCGTCCGAAACGTCCATACGACCATTCTGTACGATTACTGGTCACTACATTACCGCTTTTATCGAATGTATAGGCATACGTAGCAAACGATGCATTCATGTTGAAAGTATAATTCTTCGTCAGTTTCAAACGGAGGTTCATACTTAAATCACTCCAAGGTCTCTCTTTGGCAGCCATATTATAGGACATGCTCGCTCCCAATTCATCAATCAGACTGACTTTTTTAAGCGTATCTTTTTTGGCGTCGTAATACTTCATCTCCAAGTTATTTGAAATAGAGAAGCTGACTGTTCCCGATCCTTCACGCGAAGGCACTCCATAAGGTTGCCCCGTAAAAGGAGAATAATATTGCGTATTGCCATTATAATCTGTATATTCCTCCCAGTACTTGCTGAATCCCGGAGCACCGCTAAGACTTACCTGCGGAGTGAATACGTGACGAATCTGTATCTCTTTCTTTTTAGCGAAAAGAGGTTTGTACATACCATACAGTTTCGTACTCAAGCTCAAACTTGCCGAATAATTGGAAACCCGGTAGAAACCATTCAATGTATCACCCGGCAATGCTTCCAATTTATGGTCTACCTCATTGTATTGCTGATTGATCTTACGAGTATACCAACGCTCTGTATAATTGACCGAAGGAGAAACCTGCAAATATTTAAACAGTGTAAAAGTAGCACTGATAGGAATATTATGATTCATCGCATTTTCCCATTCGCTTAGTCCGGCTTTAAACAGACGGTCGTCTTTGGTACGGATACTGTTTGTCAGACGTCCCGTATAGCTAATGGAAATCTTTTCATACCAGCGTTCAGCTCCTGCCGCTTTCTTGCGTTTGAAGGGGAACAGACGGCTTAATGTAATATTCAAGTCAGGCAAAGTGACCGCAATAGAAGAGTCACGCATTGTCTGTGCGATATTGGTAGTTCCGGATAAGGTCAGACCGATATCAGGGAAGCTACGAGAATAACTGATACTTGATGTTTTGGTATTTTGAGTCAACAACTGCGAATTATAAAGGTTGTTGATATTGGAACGTTCGTAACTACTGGTTGAGAAGTTCACACTAGCGGAGAATGTACTGTTCGGACTGGCTTTAGCGTCCTGGCGATGATTCCATACTACCTTAAAGTCCTTAGCAACTGCATAGTCCGGCATCCCTTTATCTCCTGTCTTGGTGACCTGATAGTCTGCTTGCAGCGTACCGGAATATTTATAACGTTTATTATAGTTTGTCAATCCGGACAGTCTCCATGAACCTTTCGTGAAGATATCTCCCGTCATCTTCAAGTCCATGATATCACTGATGGCAAAGTAGTATCCTCCTTCTGCCAAACCGAAACCACGGCTGGAGTCGTCCATATAAGTCGGCATAATGAAACCGGAAGAGTAACTGCTGGAGAATGGGAAGAAGAAGAACGGCACAGCCAACGGCAGAGGCACATCTTCCACTACCAGATAGGCAGGTCCTGTCACCACATTCTTTTTGGGACGCACTTTAGCTCTTGTCAGCTGCATATAAAAGTGAGGATGATCATGATGATCGCAGGTTGTATAACGCCCATGCTCCATGAATATTTCATCATTAGCCCCTTTCTTCGCCTTGCTTCCGGTCACATATCCTTCTCCCTGCTGGGTGACGATATCAGTAATTCCCGCTTTCTTGGTTTTGAAGTTATATCGGATTGTTTCCGTATCATACGAAGTATCACCTTCTTTAAATACCGGTTTACCTTTTTCCACTCCGGTAGTATCCTTGATACCATAAGCATGCACAGTACTACTATCCAGATTCATCGAAATAACTTCCGCAGCCAGTTCGATGTTCTGATAATTAACTTTTCCGCTACCATAAAGTGTAGCGGCTCCTCCCAAAGTAAAGACAGTGGAGTCGTTAGATTCATAAACAACCGGTGCATCGAGTGGTTGTTTCTTCTTTACCGGTGCGATGGAATCAATGCGTACCGTTACCGTATCTGCTTTCAACGAATCATTTCCCTGAAGGGAATCCGTTTGTGCGGTATTGGAGGCAATCATTCCTCTTCTTCGACGTTGAGACGTAGCCTCATCGGGAAGCATCAGCAAGACAATCAGCAGTATGAATGATATAAGTATTTTTGCTTTCAATGGCGCCATTAACTAATAGTTTACGCTTGAAGTGGCAAAAGTACACAATCTTCACCAAATATGAGTTAGAATCTTCGTTATTTAATTATTTTTTAGTGCTATAAAAAGAGAGAACACCATCTATCAAAGCGGCTTAGACCTTCTTCACCATATTTTGCAATACTTTGCCGCGCTTTCTCCACTGTTTTCTCTTCATCCAGATGGGTTTTAGAAAAGAATTTATCCGCAAAGCAAATCAATTGCTCTTCCAGGGTGATGGGCAGCATCTCCCGATGAGGAACGGGAAGTTGCTGGGCAATGATATCTTCCAACGAAAGTCCGGCTCCCGTATGACGTTCACACACCAATGCGTGTTGAGGGAAACCTTCCGCCCGCAAGATTTCAGCTCCCAAATATCCGTGAGCGATATAAGGATGAGTGCCAAAGCACTGAATGGTTGGAGCGTCCGTCTGAAAAATACCAATATCATGCAACAGAGCGGCTTCTTTCACAAAACTCCGGTTTAAACGCAATTCGGGATGAGCATCCAGCATTTTCATTGCTTTTCCGGACACGGCCAGACTATGTATTACTAAGATTTGTCTCTGCTGCGTATTCTCCGGATAATATTTATCAATGATTTCGTATGGATTCATGTGCTTTATTTTTTGCTCTCTTGACGAGAAATTAATATTTTTGTGCAATATTACAAAAAAATTACCGATATGCAAACTCGAGCTTCCTTCATTCTTATATTTTTGTTCATTATGTTGTTGCCAATGCGTGTAAACAGTCAAATTGTCACGGGAGCAGAACAGATGGATCAATATCTGCCGTTGCTGAAAGGAAAACGCATCGGAATGGTGGTCAATCATACTTCTGTTGTGGGAAGAAAGCAGGTTCATCTTCTCGATGCCTTATTAAAAAGAGATGTCCGGGTAGTCAAGGTATTTGCTCCCGAACATGGTTTCCGTGGTAACGCAGATGCAGGTGAAACAGTGAAAGACGGAAAAGATTCCCGCACCGACATTCCTATCGTATCGCTTTATGGTGACAACAAAAAGCCGTCTGCTACCCAACTAAAAGATGTCGATGTAATCGTATTCGACATTCAGGATGTAGGAGCACGCTTTTATACCTATATAAGCACAATGTATTATGTGATGGAAGCTTGCGCAGAGAACAAGAAAGAAATGATTGTACTGGATCGCCCCAATCCGTGCGATTATGTGGATGGTCCGATACTCAAACCTGCCTACCGGAGTTTTGTCGGTATGTTACCCCTTCCGGTTCTCCACGGATGTACCATCGGCGAACTGGCACAGATGATAAACGGGGAAGGATGGATTGCCAACAAGAAAAATCCTTGTTCATTAAAGGTAATTCCAATGACCGGATGGAAACACGGGGAACCTTATTCACTTCCCATCAAACCGTCGCCCAACCTCCCGAACGACCAGTCTATCCGATTGTACGCCTCACTCTGTCCTTTTGAAGCCACCCGCGTCAGCGTGGGACGGGGAACAACTTTCCCTTTCCAGGTATTAGGCGCACCTAATAAGAAATACGGAAGTTTCACTTTTACTCCCCGCTCCTTACCCGGGTTTGACAAAAATCCAATGCACAAAGGTATCACCTGTTATGGGGAAGATCTCCGGAATGTAACCGATGTGAATGGATTTACGCTTCGCTACTTCTTGAACTTTTATCGCTTATCCGGTGAAAACGCAGCCTTCTTCTCCCGTGCCCGATGGTTTGATTTGCTGATGGGAACTGACAGCGTACGCAAAGCTATCCTCAAAGGAGAGTCGGAAGAGGCTATCCGGAATAGTTGGCAAAAGGAATTACAGGATTACAAGGAGATCAGAAAAAAATATCTTCTCTATGAGTAAAAAAACTAGTATCATACTCTCATTCATTTTCATAAACCACTTATAATTAAAAGAATAAGTATGATAGATAACTATTATTTCCGGCATTTATCATACTTAGACCATCAAAAACGAGGTATCTATCATACTTGATTATTCCACGCTCTCTCCTGAAGTCTCATTTTTTTCCCGTTCATCACCAACTTGCAATGCACTTTTTGCATTAAGTGGAGATATAACAGGGCGTTTTAGCTGACTTTCCAATTGCTTACGAGCAACTCTTGCCACATTTCCTCCATCTTTTGCCACTTCGGCATTTTCAGCAAAACCGGATGGGTTTCTCTCTTTGGACAAATCCGTAGTAGCCGTTTCAGCAAGCATATTAAGGATCAGTTCAGTGTTCGTCATATTGTCACGGAGATTTTCTTTCTTCAATCCTTTAAACTGCTTATATTCTTTTGCCGACTTTTCAGCCCATGTCTGATAAATTATATCCGTTAATGCAGCAAACTGAACGCCCTCTTGCATCCCATTTCTTTTCCATTCGTCAGTTAGTTCCTTCCGTACTTCAATTGATTTCAATCGTTGATTAATCCAATTATCCGAGTAACCTAAAGATTTATATTCCATCATCGCCCGATTTATAGTTAGTTCAGGGTCCTGCATTTCATCCAGACGCTCTTTGGCGACTTGAGCCATCCACATCTTAAAGGGTTCCGCTTTGGGTGAGGGAATAGACTGAATTAGACGGAAAAGCTGTTGGGTTGTAGCTACATCTGTCTTATACAGTTTGCCGTCGGAAGAGGGTAATTTCAGTTGTCCGATTTCTTCGGACAACTGACTTCCCTCTGTTTTCAACTTCTTTTTTAAATCCCCCCAATACTTACGAGGACGCTCACTGTCTGTTAATACTTCAATCACATCCACAATGGAAAAATACCATTCCTCCTTTTGGTCATCCCAAACAGCACGGATCTTTTTATCTTCAAACACTTTTATAGCATCTTTTTTAGTCATAGCATTATATATATGATGTAAATAATTAATAAATAACAAATTCTATTCTACCTCCAAAGGTACAACATGATAATACGTACCATACGTTTTCCGTTTAGATTTCACTCCGAGCCGCTGCAAGATACGCCCGAAATAAGACGCCTGCCTGGCGGAAAACGTCATCTTACTCGCTTTCTGAATCCGCCGCAGAATATCAATAGCCAGTAGCCATTCTCCTTCTTCCTCTTCTTCCGCCCTACGATAATAAACCATAAATAACTGTTCGATGACAGGAGATTGTTCAAACTCACGGTTGTTTTCCGTCATGATAGCCTCTTCTTCGGAGTCAAACCAATAACGTTCGTTGTGATAAAGCAACTCCAACGCCTGTGCATAAAGCTGTTCATAATCAATAGGACGCGACACATCTATAGCTCCCGTCATGTAAATACCAATGAAACGACGGCTACCGGAAGTATCCGTCAACAAATCCCGATGATTGCTCGTGGCAATGAACGATGCATACCGGCGAAGCTCTTCCACTGCCGAAGCATTCGGACGACGTGTGTTCACCACCGGCTTTTGCAGAATATGTTTCAGAAAAGCCTGCTGGGTAGGACTAATCTGATCGAATTCATCCATATTAATAAGCAGAAAGTGATTCAGATACAACTCCGCGTCCCGTTTCCGACTGAAATCAATGCTATCCGTATAATGCAGCGGAGAAAAGTACTGACAATGCTTCATAATTTTCATATCCGGGTGCCATTCGCCGCAAAGGAGAATCGAATTCCCCGGAAGAGTATACCTCAACGCTTCCCTCATCTTTGAGACGGGCTGCGCCTTGACTTCCGTTTTCATCTGCTCCAGAAGGAGCTCCATTTTCAACGTCCGTAAGGTATTTACCTTGCCATCGTCTCTGACTAATGTTATTTTCATCTTTTTTTATTATTCTTTCTTGTAAAAAGGAAAGCTTCGCTACAGCTATACAAAAGTACAACAAACACTTCGCCCGAACAAATTTTCCTGTCTTTATTTGCCACGTCACATGGCTTTATTTTATAGAAATAATGCTTACTAAATTTGCAAATGAAGGCTGGATAATGTACCTTTGCGGGCAGTAAGACTTCAGCCCGCATAAGTGTGCCGTACAGCCCACGTATGCGGGCTGAAGAGTTTACATTCGTGGGCTGTAGAGCCCACAAATGTGTGCCCAAGAAAAGCCACTGATTCCAGTTGATTATCCAGGTTGCAATTGTAGGTTATCTTGCTGCAAAACAATCATTAAAATGCCTTTTAAAAGGCGTTTTAGCCACATTAACCCATAATAGAAAAGACATGTACGCAAAGTATGATTTTCGCAAAAAACCGTCTTCGAAAGAAGACGAAGACGAACAGCCGTTGTATCCCCGCATCGTATCGAACGGAACCATCGACTTTCAACAAATTGTAAAAGAGATCGCTCAAGCTTCCAGCTTTACGCCGGCAGATATTGAAGGAGTCCAGCTGGCTATTGAAAATAAAATATCCGAATATTTAGTCAGCGGGCATCACGTTCAGTTGGGAAACCTTGGATATTTTTCAGCCAAGTTAAAAGCACGTCCGGTGATGGATGCCAAAGAGATACATGCACAGTCCATTTATTTCGATAATGTAAATTTTCGTCCATCATCTTCTTTCCGAAAGAAGGTTCGCGGATTTGTGGAAAAAGCGAAGTTGGGATTTGCACATTCCGCCGAAGTTCCGGTGGAAGAACGTCGCCGCAGGTTGGAGAAGTTTCTGGATGAACGACCGATGATACGACGCAAGGAGTATACGCAACTGACGGGACTACTGAAGAATAAAGCGCTGAATGAATTGAACGGTTGGGTGAAAGAAGGGGTACTAGACACCATTGGAAGCGGCAGCCACAAAATTTATGTGCGAGCCAACACAAAGAAGGAGTAAACAGCAAAAAAACAGTGAAACGGGAATGATAGATACCCATATTTCATAAAGAAAGTATGATAGATACCGGATTTTAAAAGCGTCTATCATACTTATTCATCAGTAAATTAGCATATTAATAAAAAATGAGAGTTATAAAAGTGATAATAGTTGTTTTAAGGTAAGCTTTTATTTATCGAGATAGCTCTTCATTGTTTCAAATTAATCACTACTTTTGTATTGATGCAAATAAAAGATTTATCACATAATGAATTGGAGAACGCACAATCGGATTTGCAAATAATCAATCATACTGAATTATGAAGAAAGTAGAGCGTATATTGATTTATGTATTGGCTATAGGAACAATTATTTGTTTAGGATTATACTTTGCACCCATCAAGATTTACTTAATGCCGATAAATGCATGGGAACGTCAGATTTGGTCAGGGCCTACTTCCACACAAAAAGAGGAAAATTTTGTAGTCTATAATCATTTATTCAAAAGCAAGCAAACACTCATTGACAGTATCATTGCTTTCCATGACCGGACAATCCGATTGGATTCGATTAAAAAATATCCAGACGGCTATTGCCGCAGCTTTTTCAAAAGGAGCACCGTTCTTGATAAATACTATCGGGAAGAGCCAAATGGCTCGGATATCATATTCGATCATATGGACAAACAGATTCTGGCAGTTGAATGGCGAATTACAGGAGATACGGTCTGCGCAAATTTCTTTGGCAAAAATTATAAAGTTCTTATTACAGATACTGCCACAATATCAATATATAGCTTATCCCAATTAGTCAACGAAAAACAGAAATAAAAAACATGATGATGAAAAAATGAACCTTTTAAGTTTATTGTTCATAGCAAGCGCTATTGTGGGTTGCCATAATACAACAACAAAAAACACGACAACTGATGCTTCTTCAAACGAAGAAACACAAGAAGCCGTAAAAACAAACAATGAAACGTTAAGGCTTACTACAATGAAATTGACGGATAAAAAATGGCTGGAGCTAAAGTCCGGGTATGACAAATTAACTAAGGCTCAAAATGAAATCATGGATGGAGAGTATTACGAAGGTAGTCTGTATATAAACTTATCCGGAATAGCAACACCTGATGATGTTTCTTTGGGAGGAATGATTGTATATTATAAATTGA
Organism: Bacteroides luhongzhouii; assembly: GCF_009193295.2. Taxonomy (NCBI): domain Bacteria; kingdom Pseudomonadati; phylum Bacteroidota; class Bacteroidia; order Bacteroidales; family Bacteroidaceae; genus Bacteroides; species Bacteroides luhongzhouii. Next base: position 5,742,167 of record NZ_CP059973.1, read on the forward strand.
AAGAGCAAAACTATCGTTTTTTACCGGACAATGAGTATGCGGAACGCATTAAATATGTTTTCGGGATTGACCTGAACGCCCCTGATGCTTTAGACAAGAAAAAATTAAAAAGTCATGAAAACTACATTGTAGCCCTAAACCCAAACCCTGATATGGACAGCAAAGACAACATACAAGAGAAAGAATTCTATCCATATAGGAATCATCTGTATTTTTTCAAAAAGTTCAATATATGTGTTATGCAAATGCCTTCTGCCCTATTACTGGAGATAGATAAAAATACAGACAAAGATCATATTAACGTTTATAAAAACGCTTTTGATTATCATTGGAATAATTATATACTAAATGACAATAAGGCCAGCCTAGCCTGGTTGGTAAGCAATGGAAAAGAAATGGAAGTGAAAGATTTGCTATTCTGCTTTGGCTATGATAAGGACGCTAAGCTGAATAAACTGATACTGGACAGCATCTCCAATAATGCAAATGACGGGTATTCCATTGAAAGTCTGGAGCAGGTCTTTGCAGGAAGAGATTTAAACGGCAAGTTACAGATTCATGAGAACTTACTAAAGTTTATACAAGAAAATCCGACCAATGATTATGTCAAAATGCTTGATATATATGGGAATTATTGTTTAGGAGAAAAAACGGATTGCAAATTTACAAGAGATGAAAGTTTTAAGATTGCCGCATATATTACTTATTATCTGAAACTGATAGATTTAGAAAACGACAAACGTTCAGGTAGTGACGAGTATCTTATAATCAATGATATGTTGTTTCGAATAATTGGAGCACTAGAAGATAAAGAAGGAAACCAAAGGGATGATGAAGGAGAGGACTCCAAGTTTCTAAAAGAGATAATAAAGAATGATTACTATAACCTGCCGAATTTTAAAGAAATAGTATATGGTTTAGTGAACGATTACAGAAATATCGGCTATTCATCTGAAGCAGTCGACTAACCTAGTAAATATACCAAAATAAAAACTAAATGAATATCGAAGAATTTAGAGAATATTGCCTGTCTTTTAAGGGAGTCCATGAGAAGATGCCGTTTCCCAATGTGCCCGACAAATATAGCCGTGACGTTCTATGCTTTTATGTAGCGGACAAATGGTTCTGTTTCGTTAATATTGAGATTTTCGATTTTTGTTGCATCAAATGTAATCCTGATGAATCCGGAGAACTGCAAACTGAATATGCTGGTATAAAACCAGGCTGGCACATGAATAAAAAATATTGGATCAGTGTTTATTTCAATCAAGACGTACCTGATGAGAAAATCAAAGAGCTTGTAAGCAACTCCTACGATATTGTAGTTAAAAGTTTGACAAAGAAAGAACGGGAAATGCTATAAATAAAGGAAGGATTCAAAAACCTCCCAAACGTAAATCCTGTACTCTGTTGTCTTTCCAAAAAACAGTGAAATTATAATTTACACCACTATTCCGGTAAAACACAATCTCCCAACTATCACTATATAGTACAGCCGGCACGATCGTATAGGGATAAAATTCGTCCTGCCAGGATCCGTATATTTTTCTTTATGTTTCTGCTGACTTTTGCTGAACAGTATGCTATCTAGTTGTTCTGCCATAGGTACCCAGTTCTGCAATAACACCTGTAATTCCAATAATTGCCTGGAAAACGGAGCAGAAGCGTCCCCTTCTATCAGAACAAGAGTTTCTACCGAGTAAAAAGGCAATTGCACTGCACCACTCCAAAGATAACATTTATCTCGCCACCAATCACAAACCTTACAGGTAAAGATGCCCAAACCTTCCACTTTATACTCTCTCTTAGTTCCAAACAACTCGTTTATCAGTGTCTTGAATACTTTCATTACTTTTCCCATCGTTTTCTTTTTTTTAGTATGCACTAACAATGTTACTATGATTTCTGGAATCTTACCGCTTGCTATGTGGGTGGGTGTTTGTGTGCATATTGTTTAATTTTAAGTTTTTATTCTTCGTAATAAGTAAAGATACGCTCGACATAAGGTTTTAATATACGACCGAGCCCCGTGCCAAAATCAACATAATCTTTGAAATTCTTTGTTTCAATCCAATTACCATTCGCATCACAGCCGTAGTCTTGGAAGTCTTTGTAGAGTATTTCAAATCCTGGCCGCTCGTCAATCGGTCGTCCTTGTTCATCGTATTTCTCTTGCACGATACTATTACGAACAACGGTTTTCAGTTTACCGTTCGGATAATATTTACGTTTACACCAGGACTCAAACTCTTTATTACCTTCATCGTCAATCCTATATTTTTCCACAACGCAGTTACTATCACTGTATTCATAGATGAAATGCGTTTCCGGCCTATCACGACTCAGCAAATCATACACTTGAGTCTGAGCCAACAGACCATTTGTATCATACTCATAGACTGTTTTGCCCGATAATTCCCCTATATTATAATATTCCCTCTTCTCCACCAACAAATCATGTTCGTTATAATCATATTCGGTCATAGCCGGTTTGTAAATCGTGCCGTCAATCTGTTTGGTTCGGATAAGATTTCCCCTATCGTCATAAGTGTTTATCTCCCCATGGGAATCACTATACACAATTTCCAGCAGTTTCCCGTCAGTATTATACTTATTGACAATCGTACTGTTAGTTTTCGGAAAGCTGAGTGTAGATGTATGTCCCCAAGTCTCATAGGTATAATCGGTCTTTCGAATAATATTTTCTTGTTTATCGTACTCGTTACACTGAACAAGATTGCCGTCGATATTGAAATGAAAATGGTAGTGATGTATTCCGTCCTCTTCCCATTTCCCACCCTTTTTGAATTTCACCGAGAAGAAAGACGATGTATTTTCCGGACGATAATAATAGATATCCAACGTTTTGACTTTTCCGTTCAACCCCATCCTGCTTTTGTCGTTATTGACAGAATCGATTGTCGGGGGAATGTATTTCAAAGGAGATTGTCGGCAACCTGCAAACATCGATATAATCAAACTTCCTAAAATAACAACGACTACAACAGCTTTATTTTTCATGTTTTCTTGTATGTGTTACAATGTTTTGACGCAAAGATAGCAAAACAGAACCAGTTCTAAAATATAACTGACGCAAAAGATTACTTTCGTGTTATTATAATATCATCAAAGCATAGTTCCAATGACTGATTATCGGGGTTATACTCTGTCCAATCTTTCGGATCGCTACTTTCGTTGTCTACCATTAAATGATAATAAGAAAAGCCAGAGTTTGGATCAGGCAATCTATGAATTTTATAGCTCCACACAGTTGCCAACTCATTATCTTCAACGACTTTCAGCCAGCCTAAAGCCTTGTCTATCTGTTGAAGATGAGATAACTCTATTATATCTTTCATGCTTTCCACTCGGTTAGTATTGAATTAAAATCTTCAAGCATCAAGTCGAAGTCATAATCCAGCTTCTTCTTTTTCAGCTTGTCAGTTACATGGTTTAAAGCAAACAGAATATATTCACTTAGCTTTAATTTCTGTTCGGCATGACTTAATTCACTGAATTCTTTCTCAAGGTTTAGTCCGATCCTAATTTTCCCAGTATCTGCTCTGAATGGTCCAAATTCAAAACGGTTGCGAAGGAAATATCCATTCTGTTCAATTTCTTTCTTAGTAAACATTGTGAGCAGTGTCGGATAGAAATCTTTTTGTTTCAATTTCAACTTTTCATCAGCAATGACATAGTTCGTTTTACAATATGCATGGTCATAATAGCTATATGAACAGTTAATTATAATTTGATTAATCGCCCGTCCGTATTTTTCAGGACGCATCCTTCTATTCAGCTCCGATTGTAGTTCTTTGTCAACGCTCTCGATCACCGCCTTCGAGTTTTCATAACAATTACTAATTATTCGCTTTATCCAAACCGGATTTTTAGGAATCCAGTTTCTTTGACTTTCCAGACTTATATCCTGTATATCTTCTTTTACTTCATATTCCCAAAGTACGGATTGCTTTTGATTCGGGTCGTCAGGACTGAAACAATAACTTGTCCTTCCCTGTTCCATAGTAAAACCGTTGACTCTTTTCGACCAAATGGCATCGACAAAACGAGTTTCTCCAAATTTATTTTGAAAACAAGTCGCAGGATTTCCATTAAAGAATTGTCCTCTCAATGCTTCGACGGGTTCATGATTTCCCCAACCGATAATAGCCAGGCTCTCGCAAAGACGAACGGCTTTATTCCATTCTCCGGCATTTTTATAATCCGTATATTTTAGAAACTCGGCAAACAAGCGTTCGCGCAACTGTTCTATCTCCGATTGAGTTTGCAAAAATTCTTCCAGTTCTTTTAAGCCTTCTATTTCAAATATTTCCCCCATCCTTTTTCTTTTTAGTTCCGACTAAATGATTAAAATCATCGTTGAACACCCACACCTCAGAATGAAATCCTACTATTATAAATCAGATATTTACGCTTGATTTTTCAATTCATTCTTTCTCTTCTTCCACAACTGCCACGAATTGATTATATTCTGCCACACATTATATATACAATATTATACAAATCTGATTATCAAAAGAAAAGCCCACCTATTACTAACAGTAGGTAACAAAATAGTAACAAAAAAAAACGAAGAAATCGTTTTGTGATGGGCTTCACGTGCAAAGGTAACAAAAGCCCTCTAACCATAAAAGTAAAACTGGCGAAAAGAAGAATACTGTTTTCTTTTCGCCAGCACATATATTTTGCTGTCAATAGAAATTAGTTTAATCCGTTTTGGATATATAAACAAAGAAGTAAACTAAACCCTATTATTCAAAGTTTCACAACTAAGGTATTTTCAAGAAAAACACATGTCATTTACATCTTTTCTACTATTATCCCATAGACGCGATTTTACATTTTTAACATTTTACAAACGTTTGATTATCAATACATAAAAGTGTATTTCCTCTAAAAAAACGTCACGCCAGAGCGTACTAAAGAATTGTTTTTTTTCGTATATTCGCATTAGAATTTTAATCAATTTAATATGGAACAACTAAAAAAATTAGTACATGACCTGTCTAAAGACAGCACCAACAGGAACGACCAAATTTTGTTGCTGCAACAAATTAATGAAGTCATATTAAAAAGATACCAATTGTCAATTGGGAACTATCTGTTTGTCCAACCACTGGAAGTAGAAATTTTTTATGTCAATCAAAAAAGTAATTATCCCTATATCGATACAAATATGCACTGCATGATTGACCCGAAGATGCAACCGGAAATTTGGAATTTACAATCAGCACGTTTTGGGCAACTCTATTACCATTTAAAAGGAGCTGGCGGCATAGATGTCTGTTTATCCGATAGCCCGGATTATGCCCTTTGTTGTACTTTTAAATCAGCCCGTATCAACGGCAAAGACATTTGGAGACAGACCAAAGTCCGCAACGCAATCATAGAGCACATTTGTGAACACGAAAGTTTAGAGAGCAAAGAAACGCTAATACAAAGGATGAACAGCGTTCAGTCTATGCCTGTACTTTCTTGCCGTGAGAATCCTACAACAGAAGGATATGTGTATCACATAAAACGCCAATTACGCCGTAATGACAAAAATTCATCACTACTGCTACGCTCATTCATGGATATTTGGAATAAGAACATGCCCATTACTACAGTAAAAAGAGTTAATCTCTATATGCAAGCACATCCTACCGAAAATGTATTGGAAGTAATGCGTAAGCAAGGTTTTCACTTTATTCCTGTCGAAATCAGAATGAAATATAGCATCGGTAAAAATAGCAAACTATAATAATCGAAAAGTGTCATGCAAGAGTACACAAAAACTTTTGCTAATTTATAAATTAAATTCGTATGTCAAAAACCCATGTAGAACAAGTACAAAAAGCACTCATGTTAGTTGCCGGTTTACGTAAAAATGTAGAACTCGTAAAAAATCGAGGTATAAACAACGAGCAAATTAGAGAGCTGGAACAAATGGCTAATGAATTGGGGATAATGGACAAAGAGCTTGACAATTTACGTCTCGAAGTCTCTCAAAAAACAAAAAAAGCCAATCAAAAACTTATGGAAATGAAAGGAAAGATGATTGACCTCAAAAAGATTGTAAAACACTACTTCGATTCAAGTCGCTGGAAAGATTTCGGGGTGCAAGATAAACGCTAATATGTGTTTTTCGCAAGTTCGATAAAGTAAAGAACATAATGTAAATAGCCTGCTGGTTTGAAGTCAACAGGCTTTTTACATTTAACCATTCATGAATTAAATTAAAATGATAACGCAACTATTAGAACAGAAATTGTTCCGTCTATTGGCGGAATACTCGCAACGCAAAGTTTCAGTATCAGAACTGACAGAAGCTATCAATGATTTGGCTACCCATGTAGTTAATTTCAGCATCAAAGAGCAAGAATATAGCGTATTACTTCGCTATTTTTCTTTTGGCTTGTACCGCCTTAAATCATATCGGGCACAGTTTGAGCAAGAAAAAAATACCCTATTTGCATTTAATTGATGAAGCGATAGGACTACTAAACACTGAAATACGCCTTATTGAATGGCGCATCAAATATCCGGAACAACTCAAACAGCAGATTGAAAAACAAAAACCTTCCCCTCTCTACCTCGCTGATAAAACACCCCTTATCAATATCATGGAAATGGTAAGCGGCTTGTTCCTCTCCAAAGACATCGTATATCAAAATGGCAAACCTGCCTACTTGGTAGACTTATCCAAAGGATTTGAATGGTTGTTTAATATCAAGATAAGCGACTGTCACCAAAAACATGAGGACGTAATAAAACGAAAGCCGGGTAAACTTACCGAATTTCTTAATGGACTGGCAGACCTTATCCAAAAGGAACACGACAAGAAAGGATATAGATAATCAGCGATTTATGATTTATTTATAATGGATTCCATGTGCGCCCTCGTAATTACCTTGCACTCTTTTTCTGAACTTTACTTCATCAAATTACAAAAGGTATAATCTGAAATATGAAGCGACTATGTATATAGAAAATAACGAGTTCAGCGAATGGATGCAGAAATTATATGCCAAGCTGGAAGAACTTTGCAAGGATATACGGGTACTGCGCAATGCAGACAAGGTATTGCCCGAAGATGATAACCTGCTGGATAATCAAGACTTGTGCCTGTTGTTCAAAGTTAGTATCAAAACCCTGCAACGCTACCGGGCTATCGGTGCGCTGCCGTACTTCACTATCAGCGGAAAAGTGTATTACAAGGCTTCCGATGTTCGGGAGTTCATTAAGGAAAGATTTAGCGTTACTACATTGCGCAAGTTCGAGAAAGAACACTGCACAAAGAAAAAGAAATGAATTTGAAAAGCCGGACGGTGAATATAGTTCATCATTCCGGCTTTACTTCGCTTATGGTTTACCCAACTTATCAGCTTCCTTTCTCAACTGCTCGGCTTGTTCATTGAGTAGCCTTGCACGCTCCAACGCTTCCGCCTGTTTTCTGCTACGATATTCAAAATCTATCACAGAATCGGTTAGGCTTTGGATGAAACCGTTATCCCTCTGCCAGTTGAATTTGGTTTCCAGTATATCAAAGATTTCTCCGTCAGCCCAACCCTGCATCAGCAAATAGCGATATTTTATATCGTTGTCCTGCAACTGCTGCATCCGTGTAACTAAACGGACGTTCAAGAATATGGAAGCAGAACAGATAACCAGAACTGCCGAAAAAACAAACAATCCCGGACGAATCCAAGAGGTAATCTTGTTGTAAATCCGTTGATAGAACGGTAAGGGCGTAACATCCTCTTTATCCGTCTTACAAGAGCCCAAAGTATCAATCATTACCTTGAAACAACGGTAGGTTTCCAATGTTATTTTCTTGGTGTCCTCTATGTTCTTCTGCTGACCTTGCATCCTGCTCTTTATGTCGTCAAGCTGACTTCGGATAGCCTGCAAATCCTTTTCGGGAACAGCCGAATTACTGTGCAGTTCCGACAACGCTTGTTCGACTGCTCCCAGCCGTTCGAGAGTTTCCTCCCGACTGGCTGGCGTTACCTGTGCTTCCAGCATCCCTTTCAGTTCTGTTACCATAGAGAGAAGCCCCTCTAAAATCAAGTTGTCTTCCATGTCTTTACAATTTAAGTTGTTTTTTCTTTTTCTTCTTCTTTCTCAAATTCAAGTTCGGCTCTTCATCCACCGGAGACGGTGCTGCAGAAAACAGACCGAGCGAACCACTTATAAACAAACTTTCAGCATTGCTCCGTGTGGGTATTTGTTCCCGAATGGGTGCGAAAGCTGTTTGCCGTTGACTTTCGGCAACATTCATTCCTGCATCTCCGAAATATCTATCCAGTTTGGAGAAACTGAAACTGCGGTCTATCTCCGAACCCTTAAACGTGTATTCGCCTTTGGAAAAGGATATGCCCTGTATCTCACTTGTCTGCCCCTTGTGCTTGAATTGGATAGTAATATCCTTTTCCGCTAACCGCTCCTGTAACTGCTGCCAGTTACGGGATTTGCCGATTTCGTTTTTCACAGCCGTGTAAATCTCGTATTTCGACTTGTCCGGCTCTTTCAATCGATGCTGTTTCACCTGCTCTTTCCCCTTGGCGAAATAAAGCCCATGTTTGGCTTTCAGCTTCTTGCATACCTGCTCGTTACGGTACATATCGTTCCTGTCCGAAATAGTCTTTCCGTTGTTGTCTATACGGTTGAACACGATATGCACGTGTGGATGCTCCCGGTCTTGATGGCGCACGATGATATACTGCGTATCGGTGATTTTCATTTCACGCATATACTCCTGCGCAAGCTGTATCATCTTCTCATCCGTCAGTTTGGGTGCGTCCACCGCCGAATAGCTTAACGCAATGTGTCCGACAGGTTTCTTTAAGTCGGGATTCATCCCGGTCTGCATACAGAAGCTGCGGATTATATCGCCCCGGCTTTCGGTCAGAACTCCGTCCGCATGAAGCAAAACCGCCTGCTCCTTACCAAGCACATAGTTCACACAACCCTTAAAACCGCTTCCCTTTTTTATTTTTCCAATCATCCGACAAATGATTTATGATTTCAATAATCCTATTTTTGAGCTTCACCAGTTCCACCGCCACCAATGCGAAACCTCCGGCATTTGCCCTATGCGCCAGCTGATTGATATTGTTGGCTTCCCCTACCAGCTTGCGGATAGCATCTGCATCCTGCCTGCTCAGCCGGGGTATGACCTCTGCCGAAATAACTGCTTGCCGGACATATTCACTGATGCGCACCCCGGCTTCCCCGGCTCGCTTCCTGATGGCGTAATACTGCAACTCGGTCAGCTTCGTACTGACTACCTTTTTCTGCTTTTCCGTCCGTTTCTTTGCCGGACGACCGCCCGGCTTGTCCTGTATCTTTCTCATGCCTTTTTACTTTTAAATGATGTCTTAGAAATTGCGACCAACGGGAGCGGTTTCCTTTGCGGTGAGCAAAGCAAGGTGGTTTCGGTTTACCGAAACATAACCTTGCTCTCCAAATAAACCGCCAGCCGTTGGTAATCCTGCCGGACTAAATGCCCATACCCCTTTTCTGTCTTGGGGCGGCACGTTGTCCGGTTTCCTGCTTAGTTTCCTGCGTTTGGCTGGCTGCGTTTTTCTGCTCCTGCTTCCTGCCGCACAGGTAATCGTTCAAGTCCGAATAGCCCCTATAATTGTGCGAGAAGTCACGTACATGGTAGGAGTATTCCAGTTCGATAGCCCGTGTCGCTTCAAACCCTGCCTTGTCATTATCAAGCATACAGTGGATGCGCTCATACGGGGACAGCACGTCAATGGCTTTCGACACATTGGCGGTAGAGTTAAGAATGACATAATCCTGCCTGTCAAGGTCGGGCATGGTCGGACAGTTTCTCATGCGGAGCGTAAGGAAAGAGAGGTAGTCCATGAAACCCTCGAACACCAAACACTTCTCCCTCGGCTCTCCCTGCTGTCGTATGTGGGTGATGTCTTTCGGGGCGATGCAGCCTTTGAAAAAGGAGTTGCGAACCTCGTAACCTCCTGCCATGTTCGGGAAACCGATAGCAAAGAACGGTCTACCGTTATTGGTAAAATGGAGTTCCTTACATTCTCTTTTTGCCAGTTCGATATTGATACCCCGTCCCTGCAAGTAACGGAGCAATGCCGGATGGGTAAGGTCACGGACTTCCAAATGCTGGAAGCTCGGCTCTGTCCTACGCTGGGGAAAAGAAAAACTGACCGGGCGGACGTGCGGTGTCTGTTCCGCTATCCGGTTTAAGAGGTAGGGCAAACTGTCCGAACCGTAAAGTTCCTTTGCCAGTGCGATGATGTTGCCGCCTTTGCCTGCGCCAAAGTCATACCAAAGGTTGCGGTCTGTATTCACCTTAAAGGACGCTTCGTGTTCCTCTCTTAACGGTGATTTGTACCATAAGCCGTTACCCTGCTGCTTGACGGGAGAGTAACCTAAACTGTGCAGATAGTCTGCGATGGATATTTGTTTCACATCTTCGATGTTCATAACATTTTCTTTTTGGGGAATTAAAAAATAGTTGAAAAGTGCGCCAGTCCTGTTTAGTCCGTCATATATATACCAGTACCATACTAAACCTGCTTGTTCCTTAGATGGGAAATAGTAAGTCCGTTCCTCTTATATATACACCCGGACTAAACCAAACTGACTTTTAATAATGGAAATCGGGATTATAACGGTAGCCCCTGCCCTCTTTCACAATCATGCGCTTGTTCACAAGGAACTTGTTCAGTTCCACATGGATATTGCGTCCACGCTTGTAGCCGATACTCGCATAACCCTGTTTCAAGGTCTTTAGGACATTCTCGTAACCATATATAACCTGTTTGCCAAAGCCGTTTTCCAAAGCCGTCCTGTGCTGTTGTTCCGTCAGTTCTGCCAGTGGAAAGCCCCTGTCTTGGCTGGGCTGCTTGAATACATAACCGTCCACAACTTCGGGTAATGCGTTGTCATTGATACGGAATGCGAACGGGTCAAACTCCCGGTCACGTATGTGCATCGCCTTTACCTCGCTTATGTTACCGTCCTGCTGGCTTTTCGTGATTTGCAGGACGGTTTCAGCCTTGTTGTTCAGTTCCGTGCCAATATGCCCCCTTGTGTTGTCATCCCCCTTGTTCAAATGCAGTACGGTATGGATATGCAGGTTATATCCGCTTGACCAGCGCATCAAGAGATTGATTAGGTCAGTCGATTCGCTCGGACTGTTGATGTCATACATCAAGTCACGGATTCCGTCAATGATGAGCAACCCCACATCGGGCATATTTTCAAGCATATAGCCGATAATCTGCTTCCGTTTGTCGGGGGTCTGTTCCCTTAGCACGATGAAAACAAAATCCTCCCTATCCTTGTCTGTCGGCAGTCCGGCAAGCCGCAAAATACGCTCCATGACCTTGTGGCAATGGTATTTGCTCTGCTCGGTATCTACATAGAGGATTTTCCGTTTGTTCGGTGGCAGGTATGCCGAATACTTCAGCACCTCGTCATTCTTCAACGCTGCCGCAACGATAGCGGAAATGTTGAATGTCTTTTTGCTCTTGGCTTTGCCTGTGGATGCGCTGAAATTGCCCAACGTGCCAATGGTAGAACCGTTCACCCAAAGAATTTCGGGCGGCACTTCATAAGTGTCCGTCACTTTTAAATGAATGGTTTTCCAAAGGGTCGCAAAATCCTCTTTCGTCATGGCTATACCTTGTTCGGTTTCCTCTTTCTTCTTGTTTTCCATAGCCATTATTTCTTTAGAGGACGGTTAAGGATATACTTCTGCGCTTCCTTCTCTATCTGCGCCTGTGTCTTCACCGGGTTCTGACGCAACCACGCTTCCAACTCCGCTTTCTCAAAATAAAGCATTTTGCCCTGCGGTTTGTAATGGGGTATCAAGTTACCCGAAGTCAGCTTGTACAGGTAACTTTTTGAAAGATTCAAAAACTTGCTCGCTTCATCGAAGCTAAGCACATTCTTTGAAAGGAACACTAAATTTTCGAGTTCTGCAACTCGCTTCTCAATACTTGTTTCCATATAACAAAAGTATTTGCGTTAGACAATATGGAGTGCATGCCCTCCGGTTTCTTGTAATCGATTACGGGGGGGCAAAAGTATTGAGGAATAGCTTGATAGCGGATTAAACTATGTTTGAGGTCTTAACCTATTCTTAAAGTTTTTTCAGTTGTTTGATATAGTTGCTGATAATTGCATAATCTTTTTCATACTCCAACCCTTTTACATAATTAGCGGCTGTGGCTAAATCACCTTGATTCAGATATTTTTCTTTCTTTATATTCTTCGTAACAAACAATTTGTTCCTTGCTATAACAGATTGCCAATTAGGTGTTATCAAACCACGATTGCTTAACTCCGAAAAAAGAAAAGCTACCAGCCTGTTATTATTAGACCTAAATATAACTTTAGGCTTACAAGAAAATATTGCTTTCAAATCTTCAAAAGTCATAGGGGCATTGAAAATTTCCACTTCATTGATACAGTCTACCAACAATGCTATTTGCCTATCGTTTAAAACAGACTTAAATGGATTTTCAGTTTTAGCTACATGGGGGATAATTTTAGGCTCTTGGCATTGGGCTTGAATTGATTGCTGTTCTTCCCGTTCTTGTTGTGGATGTATTTCCATTTGCACCTTACTTTCTTTCTTTTTTCGCAAGTATGCTGAATATCTTTCCAATACAATAGTTTTGACCACTACGGAGAAATAAGGCAGTTCTTCATCATAAACCGTATTATCTTGCTCATACTGGGAATAATCAAAAGAGAGAGGATTAAACGATATGTATTTTCTTTTCTCATCAGATTTCAAAGATTCATAAAAACCGCTTTCCCAAAAGAAATCAGGTACAGAATAGAAATTTTGGATGTCATTCAGTGCAGAATAACGGATATATAACTGCACCAACTCATCAGCGGTACGAACATATTCTTGCTGTTCCAGTTTATTTGCCTGTTCTTCGTCTAAATATAAGGACTTAGAGGCAATACTATCTATCATAACTTGGCTGGCATAATTAATACAGCGATTGAATATACCTTGTATATGGTCGAATTTTATTTTCAGTTCTTCTTCTGTCATAATAATCTATGTTTCAGTTAGTAGAAACAAAGATATATTTTTCCGGCTAAACAAAGACAAAAAAAGAAAGAAAGTACGGTAACTGTAATATAACCGTACTTTCTTTTTAAATCAGTCCGTCAAATTCGGTATCAAACTTATAGCTTCTTCTTTTTTCTTATCAACAATCTTCGCATAAATTTGAGTTGTGGCAATATTTTTATGCCCTAACAATTTGCTAACTGTGTACAAATCAACCCCTAATGTAAGCATCATGGTAGCATGGGTATGCCGGGCAGTATGAAATGAGATATGCTTAATAACCCCTGCATCTTTCGCCCATTTTTGAAGTATTTTATTTATAGTTCCCTCATGCGTCAAAGGAAAAATCAAATCATCGCCTTTTGTTTCATTTTGTTGCGGTAACCACTTTAACGCTTCATCGGATATAGGCAGATAAAGCGGTTCTCTTGTTTTCTGCATCTTTATTTCAATTCTTATTCTTTCACCGCTTTTCTGCAAATCGTTCCACTTCAATTTTCTTATATCGCTTACACGCAGTCCACACAAACAACTGAAAAGAAAGGCTTGTTTCATTATCTCATACTTGCACTCTGTCCCGATAAGCTGCTTCAATTCTTCTATTGTCAAATACTCCCTGCGGCTGACTTCCGCTTTTACCTTACTAGCAAAATCAAACTCTTTCGTTGGATTGACCGTAATAATTCCCTCTTTATAGGCTCTATTTATAGCGGTACGCAGCACTCCATAGTAAGCAATAACGGAATTATTACTTAATACACCTCCAGCCTTTAACAAACCAAACTTGCTTGCTTTCTTCGCTTGTTTCAAGAAATCCACAAAGCTATTCAAGAAGTCCTTATCTATATCACGAAAAGCGATATAATCCCCTCTGAACAATTTTAGTTCACGAATGGTATTACCAACGGTCTTTTCATAGTTCAAGCTGCCACGTTCTTTAGATTGGCTTCTCATGTTCATTAAATAATCAATCACATTCGCTTTTGACTTGTTGGTGTTCTGAAAACCGTGTGCATCATTTTGTAACTCCACTATCCTCTTACTCTGAATCGCTTTTGCAAGAGCCAATGTAGCTTCGTTCTTCGCCTTATCCTCCCTCGTTTTTTCGGGTATAAGGTACAACTTCAAAAATTCATATTGCCGTTTACCGCCAACATAATTTTCTTTTCTAATAACATCACCTGTATAATAGTCCAAATAAATAGACTGGTTGCCATTGGCAAGCTGCTTGAATCTAATCCTTACAGGTTCTTTCAATTTAACTTCTTGTTTTTTCTTCGCCATAATTATGTTCTTATTTTGTTACCGATACAAATATAGCGATTTGTTTTGTTACTCCAATGAATACGGGTAACAAAATAGTAACAAAACAAAGGCATTTATTAGACAAAACAAGAAAACAAGGAAAATAAAGGAAATATCACAAATCAAACACAAACCATTAAATATCAGTGTTTTATATTCAATATTTTATCTCATTCTTTCTCATTTTCCACAATTGATAACTATTGATTATGTTTTGCCACAACACATACGAACCGGGAGCCACAGAAGACAATGGATTCAAATAAGTATGTGCCATCCAAATAGCCAGAATCGTATTCTTTTGTCCCAACGCCTGCCCGCCACTGATACGGTCATTATAAATTGAGCCGATTGTCTTCCCCAAAAAGAACTGCAAACAGCAGGCAATCAGTGCTCCGACAGCAATCATGATTTCCGTAAAACCATCCGCAGGATCATTGAGCAAGGAATACAATGTCTGCGCTGTTACAATAGCTAAAGACACAGCCCACAAATAAAAAGCAAGTTCATGATAGCCCAATAACTTCTGATGCACTTTTGGCAAACACTTGCTCAACAACCAAGCAACCAAAAAAGGACAAATCAACAACGGAAATACCTTACCTAAAATAACAAGAAACGCCTCCCAAAAAGTAACATCAGGATGCACCTCCACCAAAGGAAAAAGAATAGGCACAGCAATAGCCGCACCGATATTTGCTATCAATGTATAAGTAGTCAGACTGGCTGCACTCCCACCCAACTTGGAAGTAATCACCGCAGCGGCCGTAGCCGTAGGACAAATAATACAAACCATCACTCCCTCTGCTACTATTTTATCAAAGCGATAAAGCAACAGATAAGCCGCCAACGCTCCGCCAATCTGAATCAATAACAACCACATATGGAGAGGTTTAGGCTTCAAATCACGAGGAGATACCTTACAGAAGGTCAATAGCAACATCGTAAAAATAAGATAGGGAGTCAGAAAAGAAAGGCTGATAAACAGCGGATAACCTATAGCACCTACCAGCATAGCAATAGGTAACGTCCAATTCTTCAAAAACTTAAGCATCGTCGTACATTTTAACTTCGAAGCACAAAGTAACGGAGATTTCAGGAAAAAAGCTACCATTAAACCGAAAAAAACACAAAACTTAATGGCAAATAATGAGTTTTCTACAAATTTCTACTACATTTGCACCGTATTATAGATATGAAACTGAATAGACCGTACATATTATACATATTCATTTGCCTCTGGCTACTTTTTCTACCCTCATGTACTAACCACTTATGGGGGAAGGATTTTGTAGTAGTTATCGACGCAGGACATGGCGGACATGATCCGGGTGCCATCGGCAAAATCTCGAAAGAGAAAAATATCAATCTGAACGTTGCCCTGAAAGTGGGAAATCTGATTAAAAGGAACTGCGATGACGTCAAAGTGATCTACACCCGTAGCAAAGATGTATTCATCCCTTTGGACCGACGCGCAGAAATTGCGAACAACGCGAAGGCTGATCTCTTTATTTCCATTCACACCAACGCACTGGCTAACAACCGTACCGCAAAAGGTGCTTCAACCTGGACACTGGGTTTGGCCAAATCAGACGCTAATCTGGAAGTTGCCAAGCGAGAGAACTCCGTAATCCTCTATGAAAGCGACTATGAAACAAGATATGCCGGTTTCAACCCGAACTCTGCCGAATCATATATCATATTTGAATTCATGCAAGATAAATATATGGAGCAGAGTGTACACCTGGCTTCGCTGATGCAGAAACAATTTCGCCAAACTTGTAGAAGGGCAGACCGTGGAGTGCATCAAGCCGGATTCCTTGTCTTAAAAGCGAGTGCCATGCCAAGCATTCTGATAGAATTAGGATTTATATCTACGCCCGAAGAGGAGCGCTATCTGAATTCCGAAGAAGGGGCCGGCACCATGGCAAAAGGCATCTACCGCGCTTTCTTAAATTATAAGAGAGAACATGAACTGCGCCTAACGGGAGTCAGCAAAACGATCGTCCCAACCGAACAGGAAGAAGACAATGCCCCGGCAATTGCCCAAAAGGATACCGAAAGCGTGAACACAGCTCCCCAACAGCAGGAACTATTGGCCGAAACAAAAACAAAACCTGCCACGACAGCCAAAACAACACCGAAACGCCCGATTGTGGTAGAAAGGGCAACCAATGACAGTGAAATTACGTTTAAGATACAGATACTCACTTCTTCCAAACCTCTCGCCAAAAACGACAAACGGCTGAAAGGACTGAAAGAGGTAGATTATTATAAGGAAGGGGGAATATACAAATACACGTATGGAGCCTCCGCCGATTACAACAAAGTGTTGCGTACAAAGCGTACCATTACGGCACAATTCAAAGACGCCTTTATCATTGCTTTCCGGAACGGCGAGAAAATGAACGTCAATGAAGCGATTGCCGAATTCAAAAAAAGAAGAAATAAATAAAAAGATAAAATGAAGTACATTACAAAAGAAGTCAGAATAGGTATTGCAGGTATTGTTGCACTATGTGTGCTCATATACGGAATTAACTGGCTGAAAGGTATACATATGTTTCAACCTTCCAGCTATTTCTATGCCAAATTTGAAAACGTAAACGGACTCACTAAATCAAGCCCTGTATTTGCCGATGGTGTTCGTGTAGGTATCGTACGTGACATCTATTATGATTATGTCAAACCCGGAAATGTGATTGTCGAAGTGGAGCTGGACACGGAACTACGGATTCCCAAAGGAAGTAGTGCCGAGCTTGTATCCGAACTTATGGGAGGCGTACGCATGAATATTCTTCTGGCAAACAACCCGCGCGAAAAATATGCCGTAGGAGATACGATCCCCGGCACACTGAACAACGGAATGATGGAAAGTGCGGCGAAACTGATCCCAAAGGTAGAAGAAATGCTTCCGAAACTGGATTCTATCCTCATCTCTCTGAACAATATATTAGGAGACAAGAGCATCCCTGCCACCCTGCACTCGATAGAGAAGACAACCGCCAACCTGGCAGTAGTCAGTTCGCAAGTAAAAGGGCTGATGAGTAATGACATACCTCAACTTACCAGCAAACTGAACACCATCGGAGACAACTTCGTTGTCATCAGCGGAAATTTGAAAGAAGTAGACTATGCAGCCACTTTCAAAAAAATAGACGAAACGCTGGCTAACGTAAAAATACTTACAGAAAAATTAAACAGCAAAGATAACACAATCGGACTGCTCTTCAACGACCCGACTTTATACAATAATCTGAACGCAACAACTGAAAATGCAGCCAGCTTATTAGAAGACCTGAAAGAGCATCCGAAACGGTACGTTCACTTCTCATTATTCGGCAAGAAAGACAAGTAGCAAATTATCGTTATATAGATTTTATCTAAATAACGAAGGGCTTTCAAAAGAAAGTAGATTGCTCTTCAAATGTCTATCTACAAACCGAAATAATATTCCCGTACAAACGTACAAAAGTGAAAATAAAGGCTAAAATTACACATATAAGATACTAAAATACAGATACTTATAAAAT